>CAZEQV010000092.1:0-11464 GCA_964514435.1 uncultured Verrucomicrobiota bacterium | reverse complement strand
GGTTCAACTACCGTCAAGCCCGTTTCATTGCGGAGGGCAACGGCACATGAAACGATCAACGGCATGGATCGTGTTTTCGTTTGTTTGCGCCGTGTTTGCGGTGACGTTCGCGTGGCCCCTGGGCTTGGTGGTAAGCGGCGGGTTCTTTGTGAACGGTCAGTTCACGTTGCGGTATCTGACCGGTGTCTTTCAGAACCCGATTTACGCGGAAGGATTGCTCAACAGCCTCAAGATTGCCTTCGGCACGACGGCGCTGGTGACATGGATCGCGGTGCCGCTGGCCTGGATTTCCAACCGATTTGAGTTTCCCGGCAAGAAAGCGTTGGGGGCGCTGATCTTGGTGCCGATGATTTTGCCGCCGTTTGTGGGCGCCATAGGATTTCAGCAAATGTTTGGGCAGTATGGGGCTATCAATGAGTTCTTGGGGCTTGGTCCCGTGGATTGGTTGGGTAAGAGCCGGTACTTTGGCGTGGTGGCGTTGCAGGCGTTGGGGCTTTATCCGATCATGTATTTGAACGTGGCGGCGGCCCTGGCAAACATTGATCCGGCCATGGAAGAAGCAGCGGAGAATCTGGGATGCCGGGGGATTCGCAAGTTTTGGAAGATCACCCTGCCGTTGGCCATGCCGGGCGTGTTTGCCGGCGGGACGCTGGTGTTCATCTGGAGCTTCACGGAATTGGGCACCCCGTTGATCATGAATTATACCCGGTGTGCGTCGGTGCAGGTGTTCGATGCGTTGAAGGAGATCGGGACGAATCCGTTTCCCTACGCGCTGGTGTTTGTGATGTTGGCGACGAGTTGTTTGTTGTACGTGACCGGCAAGTTTGTGTTTGGCGGCCGCGCGTTTGCGATGCAGAGCAAAGCCGCCACGACGGGTGGATCCGAGAACGCGACGGGTTGGCGGGGTGTGTTGGTGGCGTTGCCGTTTGTCGTCGTGACGGGTGCGGCGTTGATGCCGCATGGCGGCGTGGTACTCACCAGCGTGTGTGAGCCCGGAGCGTGGTATCAAAGCGTGTTGCCGACCAGCTACACGGCGGAGAATTACCGGGAGGCATTGGGGCACAGCATGACCGTCAGCAGCATCGGCAACAGTTTGCTGTATTCCACGCTGGCGGTGATGGTCAACATCGTGCTGGGGGTGACGATCGCGTTTGTGGTGGTGCGGTCGGACTTGAAGGTGCGCGGTGTTCTTGACGCGGTGGCGATGTTGCCGTTGGCCGTGCCGGGATTGGTAATGGCATTCGGGTATTTGGCGATCAGTTCGCACCTGAGCAACCTGGATTGGGTGAAACAGAGTCCCGGTTGGCAACAGTTGTTGGATGTGCGGACAAACCCCACGCTCTTTCTGGTGATTGCGTATGCCGTGCGGCGATTGCCCTACATGGTGCGCTCGGCGGTGGCGGGTTTGCAGCAGACGTCCGTGAGCCTGGAGGAAGCGGCCGCCAATCTCGGAGCCACACCGGCCCTGACGATCCGCAAGGTGACGTTGCCGTTGATCACGGCGAACTTGATCGCGGGTGTGATGTTGGCGTTCTCGTTCAGCATGCTGGAAGTCAGCGACAGCCTGATGCTGGCGCAACGGGCGGACCATTTCCCGATTACCAAGACCATCTACGAATTGTTTCAGCTCATCGGCACCGGGAAATACATCGCGGCCGCGTTGGGCGTCTGGGCGATGGTGTTTCTGGCGGTGACGATTGTGGGCAGCAGCCTGATCCTCGGCAAGAAGATGGGGCAGTTGTTCCGGGTTGGGTGAGCCTGCCGGTGGATGATCAGTACTGCTTGCGCAGGTTGCTGGGCAGGATGTTGAGTTCGTTGCGGTACTTCGCCACGGTCCGGCGGGCGATGGGGATGCCTTTCTCCTTGAGAATCGCCACGATTTCCTGATCCGACAACGGATTGCCGGGATTCTCGCGGGCGATGAGCTGGGAAATCTGCTCTTTGACGCTGGTGTTGCTGAGCGACACACCGGAGGCAGTTTCGAAGCCGGGCGTGAAAAAGAACTTCATTTCAAACAGTCCCTGCGGTGTCTGCATGTACTTGTTGGCCACGGCGCGACTGACGGTGGTTTCGTGGACACCCACCACTTCGGCCACTTGGGCCATCGTCAACGGTTTGAGATGGGAGATGCCTTTTTCCAGGAACTCATGCTGACGTTCGACGATGACCTTGGCGATGTTGTGAATGGTTTGCTGGCGCTGATGGATGCTCTTGATGAGGAACTTGCCGGCACGGATCTTGTCCCGGATGTATTCCTGCGCTTCGCCGGATTTCTGATCGCTGGCCATCAGTTCCTTGTACGTGTTGCTGATACGAAGGTGCGGGATTTGCTCGTCGTTGAGCAACACAACGTACTTGCCCTCGATTTTCTGAACCGTCACGTCAGCGGCGACATACTGTTGTTGTTCGGGCGAGAACATCCGCCCGGGCTTGGGCTCCAGCGTGGAGAGAAAGTTGGCCACTTGTTGCACTTGCTCGACGCTGATGTCGAGCGCCTTGGCGATCTCGCCGTACCGCTTGCGGGCGAGGGCTTCGAGATATTGTGAAACCACGGCGGCCTCGATGGATTCGTCTTTTCCAAGCCGGTGAAGTTGGATCAGCAGACATTCGCGCAAGTCGCGGGCGCCAACGCCCACGGGATGGAACGTCTGCACGAGGTCCAGAGCCTTCTCCAGTTGATCAAGAGGCACGCCGGAACTGACCGCCAATTCTTCGACTTTGGTGACCAGATAGCCGTCGTCATTGATGCTGCCGATGACGAGTTCGGCGACTTTGCGGTCTTCGGGAGTGATGTTGGTGAAATTGAGTTGCTCGATCAGATGTTGCTGAAGGGATTCGGGTTGAACGATCGAGTCGAAGAAATGTTGCCGTTGCTCATCCTGTTCGGGGGTGTTGCCGCGAAAACTGGTGGTCTGGGAAAAATACTCGCGCCACTCATCGTCCAGTTTCGAGAGGACCTCGAATTCTTCCTTGAAATCAAGTTCCTCTTTGGTGTCGCCGGTAGGCGGTTCGTTGGAGTCGGCAATGGTTTCTGCTTCCGAGCGCGATTCGTCCTTGGAGGTCTCTTCCAGGAGCGGGTTTTGCTGCAGTTCCTCTTGGACGATGGACTTCAGTTCAAGGGAGGGCACCTGCAACAGGTGCAGGCTCTGTTGAAGCTGAGGAGCCAATATCTGCTGCAGCGACAACCGCTGAACTTGATGTAACCCGGGACCTTGTGCCATGTGAAATCTCTCTAATTCCGCTGTTTTCTGTGAAAAACTATAGACCTGTGACGGAGCAAGTAAAGGCAAAAGCTCGGTTCTGATGACAAATCTTCTCCGCCGCCCTGCGAATCGGCTTGAGACTCCGTGTTGGTTATGTAAGATGCGCTCGTGGGGATTAACATCACGGTTCTTGGCAGTGGCAGCGCCGGTAACTGCACGTTGGTGGAGTCCGAATCCACCCGGATCCTTGTGGATGCCGGGTTGAGCGGACGCCAGACGGAGCAGCGACTTTGCAGCCAGGAGCTTTCACTGGAGAGCATTACCGGCATCCTGCTGACGCACGAACACACTGACCATACCCGCGGACTCATTGCGATTTGCAAGAAACACGCCATACCGGTCTATGCCAACCGTCTCACAGCCGAAGCGGTCCAGGAAATGACGGAGATGGCCGGCAAACAGCGTGTCCATTGGCGGCTGTTCAGCACCGGCCACACGTTCACCATCGGCGATATTGCCGTGGAATCTTTCAGCGTGCCCCATGACGCTTTTGATCCGGTTGGATTCATGTTGCGAACCGGCGAACAGAGCATCGGCGTTCTGACCGATCTTGGCCATGCCACACGGCTGGTGGCGGAACGGATCCGCGGCGCCACTGTTCTTGTCCTGGAAGCCAATCACGACCTGAAAATGTTGCAGGACGACACGATCCGTCCGTGGGCGACCAAACAGCGGATCATGAGCCGGCATGGTCATCTCAGCAATGACGCGGCGGCGACGTTGGCTTGTGAAGTGGCCACCGACCGTTTGCGCCATGTCTTCCTCGCCCATCTCAGCCGCGACTGCAACCGACCGGAACTGGCGCGCCGCGTCGTGGCCGAGAAACTTCAAGGGGTCGGAGCCGGCAGGGCGGGATTGGTGGTGGCCTCACAGGACACTCCCACGGTGACGGTGACGCTGTGATCATTGGGATTCCACGGGAGATCAAAAACAATGAGTACCGGGTTGGGTTGCTGCCGGTGCACTGCGAAGCCCTCATCGAAGCGGGGCATCGAGTCCTGGTCCAACGCAAAGCGGGCGCGGGCAGCGGCCCTTCCGATCAAGCGTACCGGGAAGCGGGGGCAAACTTGATTCCGTCAGTGCGCGAGTTGTACCGGCGCGCCGACATGATTGTGAAAGTGAAGGAGCCGCTGCCGGTCGAGTGGCCGATGCTTCACGCCGGGCAGGTGGTGTTCACGTATTTTCATTTTGCCGCTGATCGTCAACTTTGTGAGGCCATGATCGAGCGGAAGATCATTGCGGTCGCCTATGAGACCATTCAGTTGGCGGACGGGTCGTTGCCCCTGTTGACGCCGATGAGCGAGATCGCCGGACGGATGGCGGTTCACGAGGGTGCCAAGTTTCTGGAAGAACCGATGAAGGGACGCGGGCTTTTGCTGGCCGGGGTGCCGGGCGTGGCTCCGGCCAAGGTGGTCATCCTCGGCGGCGGCGTGGTGGGCGCGAATGCGGCGAAGATGGCGGCCGGCCTGGGCGCCGATGTGACCATTCTGGACATCAATCTGAACCGGTTGCGTTATCTCGATGATGTCATGCCGGCCAATGTGAAAACGTTGATGAGCAACACGCACAATATCCGCGAGCAGGTGCGCGAGGCGGATTTGTTGATTGGGGCGGTGTTGCGGCCCGGCGCGCGCGCGCCGATATTGGTCAGCCGCCAACTCGTCAGGCAGATGAAGCGCGGCGCCGTCATTGTGGACGTGGCGATTGACCAGGGCGGATGCATCGAGACGGCGCGTCCCACAACGCACGAGAATCCGTCCTTCGTGGTGAACGGTGTGGTTCATTATTGCGTCACGAACATGCCGGGCGCCGTGGCGCGAACGTCCACCACCGCGTTGACGAATGCGACGTTCCCGTTCGTGATGGAGATGGCGCAGCACGGTTGTCGGCGGGCCGCCAGCCAGAATCCCGCCATTGCCGCGGGTGTGAATCTTGTGTGCGGGCACGTCACTTATCCCGACCTCGCCAAGAGCCTGCGAACGCGTTGCCTGACGGTGGACGAAGCCTTCGCGGCGATCAGTCGTTAAGGTTGTCGAGATGGCAGAGCGCCCGCAGCGGGAGTTTCTTGAGTTGTTCCAGCTTGGCCACCGCTTGGCTGACGATCTTCTCATACCGGGCTGGTGTGAGCAGTTCCGGATGCCGGTGGGCCATCTTGGCCAGCGCTTCGATCTTGCGCGAATAAGTCTGCAATTCGCGATTGATCTGTTGCGTTGTCCTGTGCAGAGCGAGGAGTTTTTCAAAGCCGGTCAGGTTCTTCGTCAGGTTGCGACCCGCCGCTTCGATGTCTTCGGCGATTCCTTCGATGATGTCGGGTTCGTGGCTGAAAAAACCGAGGCGGGGAATGCGTTTGCCCGAACCCTCCCGGCAAATGTACAGGATGGGCTGGGCGGATTCGTAAAGAGCAACCCGGTAGCCAGCCAAGGGTGTGCCGGTCGAGTCGGTGTATTCCATGCGGCTGCCCATCGTGTTCGCGGAAGGCGGCTTGCCGGGGGCAAAGATGTTGATGCGATCCAGACGGGGGGCCAGTCTCATTAGTTTGTGTTGGAGGCCGCGAAACTCGCCGCCAAACGGGAAACTGAGGGTCAATTCACCGCCCGGTCGCTTTTGAACGAGGTCAACCACGGCATCGCTAAAGGCTTGTGAAGTGTTCTCGCCAAGGGCATAGAACGTGTCCGGGCGAAGGTCGGTCAGTCGAACCCAGACCGCGTGCCGGTGGTCGGTGGTGAAGGCTTCCTGCACAAGCCTCTGGCCAGCCGGCAAGCGGCGGCAAACACCCACGAGAAGTTCACGTGTCGCATCTCGATTCTTCTTTCTCATAACCGCCTCCTTCCGCGTCAGTCTAACGCGGCTGCTGGTTCAGACCAAGCTATTTTGCTTGCGGTTTACCAGTCGTAGGCTTCGGGCGCTTCGCCGCCGGGACCGGGCCAGATGGAATCGAGTTTCTTCAAGGTGGCATCGTCGAGTTTCAAATCCACGGCCCGCAGGCTGCCGGTCAGTTGTTCCAGGGTGCGCGGACCGATGATTGGCGCTGTGACCGCAGGGTTGTGCAGCAGCCACGCCAGCGCCACGTTGGCCGGTTGTTCTCCCAGCTTGCGGCAGAGCGACTCGTACCGGCGAAGTTGCGGGGCAAGCGCGCGGGCCTTTTTCTGCAAACCTTCGCCAGACCGGCGTCCTTCCGTGCGTTTCTGCAGCACGCCGCCGCCCAGCATTCCTCCGTCGAGCGGGCTCCAAGGAATGACACCCAGCCCATAAGTTTTGCAGGCCGGCAGGACTTCGAGTTCCACGGTGCGTTGGGCGAGGCTGTATTTGCTTTGTTCGCTGACCAGTCCCATGAAGTGGCGTTGGGCGGCCGTCTGATTGGCGGTGGCGATGTGCCAGCCGGCAAAGTTGCTGCTTCCCACGTAGAGGATTTTGCCTTCGCGAACGAGCTGTTCCATGGCTTGCCAGACTTCCTCCCACGGCGTGGCGCGGGCGATATGGTGCATCTGGTAGAGGTCAATGTAATCGGTACGCAACCGGCGCAGGCTGTTCTCGCAGCACCGTTTGATCTTCAACGCCGAAAGACCGCGCGCCATGATTTGGTCGTCGCCCATTGTGCCGAAGACTTTTGTGGCCAGGATGGTTCGCTCCCGGCGGCGCTCGCCCTTGGCGAACCACCGCCCAATGATCTGCTCGGTTATGCCTTCGCCTTGTTTGCCTCCGTACACATCCGCCGTGTCGAAGAAGTTGATCCCGACCTCTAGAGCTTGATCCATGATGCCGTGGCTGTCGGGTTCCGTGGTGCGTGCGCCGAAGTTCATGGTGCCGAGGCACAGGCGACTGACCTGAAGCCCGGTGCGTCCGAGACTGGTGTATTTCATGGCTGAATCACTCCGTTGTTGACCGGTGCTTGCGATGAAGCTCCGGATATTGTTGGGCGTAGTAACGGCGAAAATCACCGCTCTTGATCTTGCGCCACCAATCCTGATGTTGCACGTACCCTTCGATGGTGCCGACCAGACCGGCTTGAAAGTCCCATTGCGGAGTCCAGCCGAGCGAGCGCAGTTTGGAGGCATCCAGGGAATACCGGCGATCATGGCCGGGCCGGTCTGGGACGAATTGAATGAGCGAGTTTGGTTTGCCGAGATGACGAACAATCCGACCGGCGATCTCGATGTTCTCGACCTCGTTGTTGCCGGCAATGTTATAGACCTCGCCCGGTTCACCCTTGGCGACCAGAAAATCCACGGCATCACAGTGGTCATGCACGAAAATCCAATCCCGCACATGGCGGCCGTCTCCATACAAGGGGAGCGGCTTGTTCTCAATGGCGTTGGTGATGAGCAACGGGATAAGCTTTTCCGGATGCTGGTTCGGCCCAAAATTGTTTGAGCATCGCGTGATGATGACCGGCACGTTATGGGTGGCGTAATAGGCATACGCCAGACGGTCGGCGCCGGCCTTGCTGGCGGAGTAGGGGTTGCGCGGATTCAACGGCGAGTCTTCCGTAAAGCTGCCGGTCAGGATGCTGCCATAGACTTCGTCGGTCGAGATCTGCACAAACCGCTTCACGCCGAAACGTCGCGCCGCCTCCAACAGCACGAAGGTGCCCAGCACATCCGTCTTGATGAAGTCATCCGCCCAAAGAATGGACCGGTCCACGTGCGTCTCGGCGGCGAAATTCACGACGATTTCAAAGCCTTGCTCCCAAAGCTTCGTCATCAACTCATGATCGCCGATGTCGCCCCGCACGAACTCGTACCGGTGCGCGTCCGGCAGCCCCGTGAGATTCTCGAGGTTGCCGGCATAGCTCAACTTGTCCAAGTTGACCACATGCCAGTCGGGATGAGTGCGCAACGCATGCTTGATGAAATGCGACCCGATGAAACCGGCGCCGCCTGTGATCAGTACCCGTTTCATGAGTGGCGATAACGGCTCAATTGGCGCCCGCGTACTCTTCATCCGTGAGCAGATTGCGTCCCATCAGCACATAGTCATGCGAGATGGCGTTCATGTCTTTGACGTAATCCTTCATCAACAGCAGTTCGCCGAAACCGCACACACCGAAGACTTGCCGGGCGCTCCGCTGTTCGCCCATGAATTCGGCTTCCAGCTTTTCCAGGCCAATGCTTCGAGCCACTTCTGTCTGCTCACGCACCATCCATCGCGCCAAGCCGAGACCGCGGAACGTCGGATGCACCACCACCCGCACCTGCCCGATATGTCTTTTCCAGCCCCCGAGCTTCTGGTGCAGCGTGCAATCAGCCACCACTTTGCCTCCCACGAACGCGAGCAAGGGAAACGTCGTGGTGTAATCGAGACTTTGACACCAACCGCGTATCACGGCGATTTCAGTGACCCTGTCCTTGAACAGGAGCCGCTCATTTTCGGGAATAGCGCAGAAGAACTCATGGAACGACTGTTCATCTGTCCGTTGGAGGGGACGAACCACAGCGGTGACGTTGTTCTTGAGTTTCACTTCCCGAGGATACCGAGACAACATGTCTTCGATTTGCATAAGGACCTCCCATTGACGTCATCCTAGCGGTCGGCGCATTGCAAAGCAAGCAACCGGATTGACAAGGGCGCGGTTGGAAGCTTCGGGTAGGCAATTGAAGGGCGGGAATGCCTGTCGTTTAGGCTTCCCGCCGCGGGCGTGGATCGAAGGCTGTTCGCGGGGTGCACCCCAAACGACGGGGATGCGCGCCCTCCAATCCGGTCGCTGCCCAAAGGTTTCTGCTGCACCCGATGGAGGAGCCACGAACAAACGCAATCATTTGTCGTGCATGATCATGTTGGACGCTCGTTGCCCGGCTCTGTTTGGGAGCGCATCGGCCTGTGAACCCCATCACAGGCGTGCAAGTCCATTTCTTCAAGATTCATCCAGTCGTTATGGCAGCAAAATGCTGAGTTTACGGTCACAGATACGCCTGCAAGAGCCGTTTCGTGATTCCCGCAAGCATCAGAGCCAATCCAACAAGTCCAATGAGCACATAAACCACATCCACGAGAGTCGCTTTCTGATCATCGCACCTTGGCGTTCGCTGGAACGTTCCTGATCCACCGTATTGGAAGTGCATGATCCCATACAAGACGAGTCCGGGAAGCGACCACCACGATTTGATGAGGATGAAAAACACGGCGGCCACAACTAACAATCCCTGACTATGGTGGCCAAGCGACAATCGTTGTCCCAGTTTTTTGAAGCTCTCGATCATCATGTTCGGTCCACCCAACTTCCCGGCACTGGCTGGCCGTCCACTGGTGCCCGATTGTCATTGGGAGAATCGCGGATCACATCACCACGTATCACAATTTGGTCACCATCGGCCGCCTTTCACTTCCAAGCCTTGCGCGCGGCGCATTGGCTCGGCCCGCAACTCAAAAAATGTGTCCGATCGCGGTCGTCGCAGGGATCGCTTGTCGCTCGCCATCGCGCCCCGTTACACGGTAGCACCCATCCACCAACTCAATCCAAAAGGTTGTGCCATGCGTCAGGGCTTTACCAGCATTCGACCTCGTCGCGCAAACGGTATGTTGAACGCAGTCATGGTAGCATTGGGGCACATCTGATTATTCGACGATGGGGCGGTTCGACCGATAGCATACAAGGTTCAGGTGTGATCTGGAAAGGCAGAAGATCAAACAGTTCATTGAAGCGAATTGACTTAAAAGGAATGTTACCCGGAAATAGGGAGTAGTCAGTGAGGAATTGATTCGGTGACTCAAAAGTGGTGTTACCCGCGAAATGGACACCCACATGAGCACCCAAACCAAGAAGGAAGTGCTGGCCAAGCTGTGTTTGCGCTATGCCCACGCCGGCCCCGCCTACAAATCGAAACCCATAGATCAGCTCGTCGAACTCTTCGGCCTGCATCGCAAATCCGCCATCTGCGCCTTGCGCCGCACGCCTCGTTCGCCGTCGGTCCCGGCTCTGCTCGGTCGGCCGGTCGAGTATCGCCCCGCGCAACTGCTGCCGATCCTCAAACCGATATGGCTGGCCTCTCAACAGCCCTGCGGCAAACGCCTCGTCGCCGCGCTGCCGGACTGGCTGCCGTTCTATGAAGACGAGTACCGGCGCTTGAATCGTGACACGCGCCAGCAACTCTTGAGCGCCAGTGCCACCACGCCGTGGGAAGTCACGCGCCCGGGGTTTCTGGAACTCGACACCGTGGCGTTGTGCGGCGGCAGCTTGCAGGGCGACTTCACGTGGATGCTCGACAGCGTGGACTTTTGCAGCCAATGGGTCGAAGCGCACGCCGTCTGGAACAAGAGCTGGTACAACACCTTGGAACAGTGGCGCGATTTTGAAATGCGCCTGCCGTTTGCGCTGTTGGGCCTTGACCACGACAACGGGGGCGAACTGCTCAACGCGCTGACGACGGGCGTGTGGGGGCAACTGCTCAACTACTTTTGTCCCGTGATGAAACTCCAACGCAAAGTGCGTGACGGCTCGCGCGTGCGGTGCCAGTACGACACGGCGGCCACGCCCTACGCGCGGTTGCTGGCGCAGCCCCAAGTGGCGGCGAAAACGAAAGCACTGTTGCGGACGCAACGCGCGAAGCTCAATCCGTTTGAATTGAATCGGCAGATCGAGAAGCAACTGAAAACGATCTTCGCGATGGCGCGCCGACCGAACTGACCCGCCGCGCCGCCCGCCCATCCGCCGCCCTCTCCCCCCGGGCGGGCGGAACGACACAAGCGAGCTGACGAAATCACACGTTCTGGCAAAGTCAGAGCGATGAGTAACACGCCCTGATTGGTCACCCCGGAATTCCAGCCCCGCCGGGTAACACTTACTTTTGAGTCACCGCGGAAGTCGGCCAGCCAGATGTCTCATCCAATACCTTTCCTTTATCTACAACGACGGCGGCAATGTCGTGAGGAACCTCGACGGACGCGGCAAGGCTTGGATGTTCGATTACGTCATCCGGGATCGTCGCACGAGTGCCAGAGACGCGCTTGCTGATGGCGCGACGGTTCCCGTCGAGCGCGGTCTCGACAGGCGTGTTAGAGTTGGGATGATGAGTGCGGCAAGAATCTTGGTGATCCGGGGTGGCGCGGTGGGGGATTTTGTGCTGACGTTGCCGGCTATTGGCGCGTTGCGGGAACGCTGGCCGGACGGGCACATCGAGGTGTTGGGGTACTCCCGGATTATCGAACTGGCGGCCAACCGGTTCTATGCCAATGCGGTGCGTTCCATCGAATCGCGGCAGGTGGCC
>CAZEQV010000091.1:0-11481 GCA_964514435.1 uncultured Verrucomicrobiota bacterium | reverse complement strand
CCGTCGCGCAGGCGACGGGCGCGGATACGGACGAGTTGACCCGAGAGATCGCGGTTGTTCTCCAACGCCACAAAGCGCGTTCGGGCTACGCGGTGCTCGAAGGTGTCACCCGCCGCGTCTGGGCGATTCCGCAGTCACACCTCAAGTTCAAAGCCGGTAAGAAACCACGTCCCACACCCGTCCAACTTGCCGACAAGCTTTGAAGCTTGAAAACAACGCCAGCGGCCTTGCGCGGAGAGTTGCTACAGGCGCTCCGCATCGAGTAGCGGCAACGCCCATTTTACTTGCCCGCATTCTCCAACGGGGTTTAGCGTACCAGTGATGACCACCTCGCTGTGCTTTCGCTCATTTCTTGCGGTGACGTTGTTGGGCTGGTTCGTGGGTGCGTCTCCTGCTCAAACCTTGTCGGCCGACCAACAAGCCGCGCTGATGCTCAACAGCGCCCATCGCGCTTACAACGACAAGAACTTTGCTTTGGCTGCCGACCGGTTCCGCGCGTTGCTGAAGGAGTTTCCCTATCATCCCAACGCGACTTCGGCCCGGCTGGGTTTGGCCATGTCGCTGTGGGAACTGCCCAATCGAGATTTGTCTGAAATGACCAACCTGCTTCGTCCCATCGCCGACGCGAAAGATTCCCCCGACCGCCCGCTGGCTCTTTATCATATCGCCCTTGTCCAACGCGTCCAACCCACACCGGCTGATTCACTTCAACAAGCGGCCCGTCTCTTCGGCGAGGCGGCTGTGGCGTTCTTGCCGGCTTCGCCCGATTGGTCGGCGCGCGCCCGGTGCGAGCAGGCGGAAACGTTGCTCCGCGCCCGTCTGTGGAAGGAATCCGCAGCCGCATCTGAGCCATTTCTCACCGACCCGAATCTGGCCCGGTCGCCGCACGCCAAAGCCGCGCGGTACTATTACGGGTACGCCTTGTTCCGCCTCCAGCAATACAACGCTGCCGGCCGCGTTCTCAGTGAACTGGCCCCGTTCGACGACCCGCAACACGGGCCGCACACCCGGTATCTTCTGGCCCGAGTTCACCATCTTGCCGGCGAACGTCCCGAAGCCGCCGCGCTCTACGAGACCATCATCTCCGACAAATCTGCCGAATTCGCTCCCCGCGCCATGTTCTATCTGGCTGCCATCCGCTACGAGCAGGAACGATTTACCGAAGCCCTCGAACGATTCTCCGCGATTTCCCAGCCCCCGCTGTCCAAACACGCCGCTGTTCGAGCCGGTATGTGTCAGGTTCAACTTCAACAATACGAGGCCGCCCTCCAGACGCTGTCGCCGCTTCAAGACGACCGCGAAGTGGCCGACCTAGCCCGGCTTTGGATGGCCCGCGGCATCCTGGCCGACCCGAAGACCAAAGACACCAAGCCGGCCCTCGAACATCTCCGCAAAGCCTCGGAATTGGCGGGTCCCAACACCCGTGCCGATGTGATGCTCGAACTGGCCGACGCACAAACGGCGGCGCGGCAGTTCGCTGAAGCCGCCCGGACTTGCGAGCAAATCCTTGCCGCCAAGCCCGACGGTGAACGCAGCGAACTGGCGTTGCTGCGGCTGGCTGCCAATCGTCACCTGGCCGGACAGTTCGATGAATCCGACGAAGCCTGCCGTCAGTTTCAACAGTGGCATCCGAAAAGCGCGCGGCTGGACGCCATTCTGTTCCGGCAAGCGGAAAACGCCCTGGCTCGCGCGGCAGCGGCGAAGTCACCGGAAAAGTTCGCGGACGCCATCGAGAAATATCAGCTTGTTATCCGTTCTCCTGCCGGCAGCGTGGCGGCGCATCGGGCCCGGTACGGTCAAGCGGTCGCCTATTATCAACTGGGCCGGTACGCTGACGCCCGCGACGCATTAAGCGCGATACCGGCCAACGAGCGCAGTGGCGACCTGGACGGGGTTCCGTCTTTGTTGGCGGAATGTTTGTTGCGCAGCGCGCCGGTGCGCGTGGACGACGCGATTTCGGCGGGGCGCGCCCTGCGTCAGTTGACGGAGGCGGCAGCGATGTGGGAAGCGGCGGCGCGCGCTGCCGGTGACACGCCGGCCGTGGCGGACTTGATGGTGAAACTCGGTTTGTGCCGGCAACGAATCGCGGAGTTGATCGCGGAACCGAAGGAACGCGAAGCCGCGATGCAACTGGCCCGTCAAACATTCGAGCAGGTCAAACAGAAGTTTCCGCAGCACCCGCTCGTGGCTGTTTCGGAGCTGGAACGGTACCGGACAATGGCCCTGGCCGGTGACGTGGACGGGGCGATGCAGCGGTTGCCGCGGTTTCTCAGTGATCCGTTGAAAGACTCGAAGGTCGCGCCGTTGGCCCTGTTGCGATGGGCGGCGTTGCTGCGGTCGCAAGGCAAGGCAGTCGAGGCGGCGAAGGTGTTGGCGGATTGTCGGGCGAGCTATGAGGCGGGCATGGCTGCTGACCCTGCCAGGAAGGATTGGGTGCCGTTGATCCGATATCATCAGGCGTTGGCGTTGAACGAAGCCGGCAAACGGGCGGAGGCGCAGTTGCTTTGGGAATCCATTGTCCAAGACCAGGCCGGCGCGTTGATCGCCTTGGAATCGGCTTGGCGGATCGGCCAGACAAAGCGCGAGGAGGCAGCCGGCAAACCCGACGCGAGGCAGCGATTAGAGGAAACATCCCGGTATCTTTCCGATCAGGCCGCGACAGCAAGGGGGCGCGCGGGAACGGGCAGCGCCGCGCAGTTGTGGCTTTGGTACGAGGCGGCGTGGTGTGAACGGGAGCTTGGGAATGTGGATCGGGCGCGCGAGTTCTACCGCAACGCGATGGGTGGCAACGGCGATGAGCCGGTCGCGTTGCGGTCGGCGCTGGAGTTGGCGGAGATGGAAGCCGGTGACGAAAGATGGGTGGAAGCGGCGCACCGTTTGACGGAGTTGTTGGAGCGCGAGTTGTCGGCGGAGTTGGCGGACCGGGCGCGAGTGCGCCTGGGAATGTGCAGGCTGGGCCTGGGTGATTGGAAGTCGGCTTTGGCAGCGTTCAACCCGGTCGCGGATGACCCCGGCAGCCCGATGTTTGCCGAGGCAAGATTCTGGAGGGCGGAAACGTGGATTCGAACAAAGGCGTGGGATGCGGCGGTCAAGGCGCTGACCGCTTTCAGGGAACACGAGAAATTGCGGGACGTGGCGGGCCTGTCGGATCGGGCGTTGCTGCGGTTAGGGCAGGCGCGGGCGGAGCTGAAGCAGTGGGATGAGAGCCGGCAGGCTTTTGAAGATTTGCGGCAGCGGTTTCCGCAGAGCCGTTGGATGGCCGAAGCGTTCTACGGAATCGGCTGGGCGCTGCAAAACAAAGGCCAGTGGGATGCAGCCGTGGAGGCGTATGTGCAGGTGACGAAACGAACCGTGACGGAGGTGGCAGCGCGGGCGCAGTTGCAGATCGGGCTGTGCCGGTTGGCGCAGAATCGGTTTGAGGAAGCGGCCAACGCGTTGCTGGTGGTGCCGACAACGTATGACTATCCGAACCTGGCCGCGTTGGCCCGGTGCGAAGCGGCGCGGGCATGGGCAACGGCGAAACGGCCGGAGCAAGCGGCGGATTTGTTGCGTCAAGTGATGAAAGAGAATCCCGGCACCGAATGGTCGGCGATGGCGGAAGAACGATTGGCATTGCTGAAATGATCGCATGAACCGAATCGTGAAAACGTGGTGGTGGCTGGCGGCGTTCTGTGTGGCGGCGGATGCGGCGCGGGCGTTTATCGAGGTTCCATATTCGCTCGGGAACTTGGTGAACGAAGCTCGGACCATCGTCGTGTTACAGGTCGAGAAGGTGGACAGAGACAAGAACCTGATCATCTACCGCAAACAGCGCGCGCTGAAGGGCGAGTACCCCGCGGACACGATGAAGCACAACATCGGGCGTGGCGGGTTTCATCCGCGCGAATGGCAGACGATCATGGCGTGGGCGACGCCCGGCCAGACGGCGGTGTTCTTCAGCAACGGCTCGGCCAGCGAGACGTGCCTCGACACGTATTGGTATCAGACCTACCAGTCGGGCGACTGGTGGAACCTGGTCCATGGCGAACCGTTTCTCCTGCGCAGTTACGCGGGCAAAGCCGACCGGCTCGTGGCGCACGTGGAATCCATTCTGGCCGGGCGCGAGGTGATCGTTCCGTGCATGGTGGATGGCGACAAAAACGCGTTGCACACCCGCGAGGCCCGCATCCAGCGCGTCCGCGCGAGTCTGGCGCTGCGCGATTACAATCCCAAACGCGATTTTGTCGGCTGGGGGCAGGATGAATTTCGACGCGTGGCGGGGTGGCCGGGAATCTCGCACATCGGGGAACTCGGCCGGCTTGATCCCGGGGCGCTGGGCGTGGCCACGGCCGATTTCGACGGCGACGGCAAACCAGACTTCTGTTTGTTCGGGGAAAACAAAGTGATGTTGCTGCAGAACGCCGGCCACACAGTCAACGAGGTTCCCTTGCCGGTGGCCGGTGGGGCGCGCTCGGCTGATTGGGGCGATTTCAACGGGGACGGCAAACCCGATCTGTTGTTGGCCACGCCATCGGGACTGAAGCTGCTCACGAACAAGGGCACCGGCCAGTTTGCCGATGAGTCGGCAAGGCTGCCGCGGGAGCGGTACTACAACGCCACCGCAGCGGCTTGGCTGGACGTGGACGGAGACCGTCGCACGGACATTTTGTTCGCCAACGGATTTCGCGGACTGAGACTGTATCGGAACATCGGCGATGCCGCGTCCGCGCCGGCTGCGATCAGCTTGGGGCCGTGGTTTTATGCGGGTCCGTTTGACAACACCGACCGCAAAGGTTTTGCGGCGGTCTATCCGCCCGAGCGCAACGTCGTGGATTTGAAGGCGGTGTATGCGGGCAAGAACAATGAAAAGGTCACCTGGCGAGCCGGTGGCTTCACCGATGGCCAAAAGAATCCGCTCGGGTTGTTCTCGGAGGCGAACAACAACAACTGCGCCATCTATCTTTACCGGGAGATGGAAGCGACGCGCGCCGCCGAGTTGCCGGTCAGCCTGGGCAGTGACGACACCATCACCGTGTGGCTCAACGGCGAGAAACTTCTCTCCGAGGAAGTTTATCGCGCCTGCGCGTCCGACCAGCATTTGGTGACGTTGCGGCTTCGTCCCGGCAAGAATCATTTCCTCATGAAAGTGTGCCAGGGCGACGGCGGATTCGAGTTCTATTTCGCCTCCAAAGAATCCAAGCCCGGCTTGCCGGTCACCTTTGCGGACGTGTCGGCCGCTGTCGGATTCGGTCCGGGCGGCGTGGGCGACGGAATGAAAGGCGACCGGCTGGTGGTGGCCGATGTCAACGGCGACAAGCGTCCCGATTTCCTCTACAGCGCCGGCCCAGGTTTGCTGGCGATCCACAATGGCAGGGGATTTGTCGCGGCGACGGATTCCGGCATCGAGTTTGAAGCCGGTGGGGTTGCGCCGGTGTTCGGCGATTACAACGGCGATGGAAAGCCTGATTTGTTTGTTCCCCAGCGCGCCAGAGCGAAGTTGTTCCAGAACATGGGCGAGGCACGGTTTCGCGATGTCACGGCGGCCAGCGGCGACCTTGCCAAACTGACCGGCAACCTGACGGCGGCCGCGTGGATTCGGCGCGCTGCGACCGAGTTGCCGGGGTTGTTGGTCGGACGCCTGCGGGGACACAATCTGTTTCTGCGTCAAACCGCCGCCGGACAGTTTCAGGATGCCACGGAGGAACTGGGATTGCAGCGGCAGGTGTTCAACAGCCGCGCCATCACCTGTGCCGATGTCAACGGCGACGGTATCGCCGATGTGCTGTTCGTCAACGAGGGACAAGATTCCGTGGCGTTGTTGGGAACCGCCAGATGAGAGCCATCCTGATTCTGCTGGTGACCATGACCTGCGTTGGCGCGGCGGATCCGATACCGCCGAAGGTGTTGTGGGTTCACAAGACGCAGAATCATTTTGTGGCGTCACCGACCACGGACGGGCGCACCGTGGTGGCGCCTGGTATTGGCGCGTTCAACTCCGCCGTGGTGTTGGGATTGCGCGCGGACCCGGCGGCGTCTGATCGGGTAGCGTGGATGCACACGACGCCGGTTCTGAAAATGCCGCCCGCTTCGTCACCGGCCATGAGCGGCGGGCGGGTGGTGTTCGGAACCGGGCTGCATCAGTCCGATGGCGGCGAATTGATCTGCCTCGATGCCGTCAGCGGGCAGATTCAGTGGCGGTTGGTGATGGAGGGCAGACTTGTCCATCTCGAAAGCGCACCGGCCATCGTCGGCGACCGCGTGTGGTTCGGGGCCGGACACGGTGGATTGATCTGCGCCGACATGCAGCGGGTGACATTCGAGGGCGATGAGTTGCCGGTGGAAGAAGTGCAACGGCGCCTGGCCACGCTTTGGGAAAAGATGAAGGCGCAATACCAGAGCGATTTGAAGAAGGACCCGGATTTTGCCGTGCCGCCCCGGCGCGAAGATTTGCCGGTGCCTTCCCCGAGGATTCTCTGGCAGGCCGGCAAGAACAGGTGGCACGTGGACTCGCCGGTGCGCATGGCCCGGGATTGTGTCTTCATCACCACAGGCAAGGTTGCCGAAGACAAGCACAGCGAGCCTGCCGTGTTGTGTGTGAAGGCGGACGATGGCTCGCTCGTCTGGAGAACGCCGATGTCCACCAACCCGTGGGGAGGCGTGACGGTGGCCGGTGAGCTTGTGCTGACGGGCGGCAGCACCATCCGTCTTGATCCGGATATGGCCGACAAAGGACGCGGCGAATTGGTGGCGGTGGAGGCGGCGACCGGTCAGGTGCGGTGGCGGATGGAATTGCCCGGTGGCGTTGTGTCGCCGGTTGCCTGGGCCGGTGCGCTGGCCATCGCCACCGCGACAGACGGCAACGTGCGCGCGTTTGAAATCGCCACCGGCAAGGAACAATGGAGTTACTCCGCCACCGGTCCAATCTTTGGCGGCGCGGTCGTCGCGGGCGAGACGGTTTATGCGGGCGATTTGAAGGGCGTGCTGCACGCGATCGCGTTGGCGGATGGAAAGGGTCTGTGGAAACTCGATGTTGGTCAACATCCGTCCATCAAGTGTCCCGGCATGATCGAAGCCACGCCCACCATCCACGAAGGCCGTATTTTTGTGGCCACCAGCAATCTTGAAAGTGTGACCGATCAACACACCGTCATCATCTGCATAGGAGAGAAATGAGAATCATCCCATTCACACTGATCGTGTTGCTGGCCCTGTCCGGCGCGCAAGCAGCCGAACTCAAGGCGGACAAGGACAGACGAGCCGTGATGGTGCCGGCCAAGATTGCGCCGCGCAAAATTTCGACGCTCGACGAAGTGTATCCCATCGAAGTCATCGCCACCGCCCCGCATCCCCGCGGACAGAAGGCGCACGAGACGGTCGTCGTCACGGACGTGAAACCGAGCGAGGTTCACAAGGCGTTGGAATCACTGGGACTCAAGTCCGGCAAACCCGCGCGCGGCGAGGACGCGCGAGCCGAAGGACCGTTGGTTTCCATCCATCTGGAGTTTGCCGCCGAGGACGGACCGAAACGGGTGCCGATGGAGCGGACGTTGGTGGACAAGAAGACCGGCAAAACCTTGCCGGCGCTCAACTGGCGGTTCACTGGCTCGGCGTTGAAGCAGACCGACCCGGCCAAGCCGGACAAAACATACGGCGCCGACGTGACCGGGACGTTGATCGGAATCTTCCCGGTCACCGACGAGACAGTCATTCAAACCGACCTGACCCTGAAGGACGAACCGTTGATCAAGCTGGAAACGAACACGAAAGTCCTGCCGCCCGAAGGCTCGCCGGTCACGTTGATCATCGAAGTGAAACGGTGAACATCCGCGCGCCCATTTTGATTGTGTGGCTCGTGACGGCTGGTTGTGGCCGTCAGCCTACCGGGTTTGAATACGCGAAAGACTCCGTCGGGGAAGCGTTGGCAGCCGCGTTGCGGGCGGAAGAGAAGTTTTCGATGGCCGGACTGTCGTCGCCGCGCGCGAACTGGAGCGTACCGGCCGCCGTGGCGTTGGCGGACGCGGCGTTGTGGATGTCGGCGTTGCCGGGAGCGGAAGCCAGGCCGGCCGGGCCGGTATGGCTGGCGCAGGAACAGGCGCGGATCACCACGTTGCCGGCCGTGGATCAGCCGATGTGGGCCGGTTTGACGGTTGAGCGCGTGACGATGCCGGTCGGCCCGTTGGCGTTCGAGAAACGCGCTGAGCCTGGTGCGCTGGCGTTCGATGACAAGCCTGTTCACATGTCGGCCACGGTGCAGGAAGATCCGACGCGCGAACTGATGTTTCAATTGATCCTGCCGGTGAACACGAATCTGATGAGCGCGCCGCTGAAGTGGACGCCGCCGGTTGTGGCGGATCCGTTTGGGCGCAGCGCGGAGATTCAACTGCGAGAACCGTTGCCGGAAACGCCATGATCCTGCGGACGATGTTGCTGGTGACGATGGGCGCGGCGTCGGCGCTGGCGGTGATCAATCCCCAACTGACGCCGGTGCATTTGGTGCGGCAGTCGGAATCGGTGTGGTGGGTGGAATGGACGGAGAAGGATGAGCGGGGAAATGTCACGGCCATAGCCAAACGGTTGCACGGTCGGGCGAGCGGGGAACGGGCGCGGTTGGCGAAGTTGCCGGGAGAGTTGACGGCGCAGGGCGGTGTGTTGTTTGCGGCCAAGGGGACGCGTTCGGGATTGATGTATGCCGGTGGGGTTTGGCTGCGGATGAATCTGGTGGGCGAAATGTTCTGGCAGGCCGGTGAGGTGGACAAGGCGATGATGGGAACTTGGAACGGCGGCGCGGATATGTTGGCGCGGGCGGTCGAACATGTCTCAACTCGTCCCGATGCGGAGGTGCCGGTGGCGGTGGCTGTCCAATGGGCCAAGAGCGAGAGGGTGAAGATGGAATGGCGGGATGAGGCGTTGCCGGTCTTGTTGGTGGCGGATGTGGATGGGAGCGGTCAGCCGGTTCAGTTGGGGCTGGGCAAGGAAGGTCCGTTGATCGGGCTGCAGACCGGCACGGAGCGGATGTTCACGGGCGATTTTGATGCGGATGGTTTGCTGGACGTGGTGGCGTTGCGGAAGTGGGGCGTGGAGCTTTGGCAGAACTTGGGCAGCGGAAAGTTTCGGGAAGTGTTGGCGGAAAGCGGCGACGTGGCCGGGTTGCGGAGCAAGGTGTGCCGGCATGGTGTGACGTGCGACATTAACAACGATGGCCGGCAGGATTTGGTTTTCCTGACGGAGGATGGCGCGCCGAAGTTTTACTTCAATCGCGGGTTTCGGTGTTTCGCGGCGGCGGCTGAGTTGGATGTGCGGGACGTGAAGGCGGAGAGCCTGGCGGTGCGGGATTGGAACGGAGACGGCGCGCAGGATTTGGCGATGAGGTTGCAAGGCGGCGAGATGCGGTTGTGGACGCGGCGCGTGGATGAAGCCGGTGCGCTGGCGTTGGTAGTGGATTGTCAGGACGGTCGTGAATCGCCATTGACCGTGACCGGTCACGTGGAAGGGCGGAATCTTGGGGCGTGGCATCGGTGCGCATTTTTTGGACTTCAGGAGCCGGGTTTGGTGACAGTGCGTTGGCGGGGTGTTGACGGTAAACTGTGCGAACGCAAGGTGTTGGTAGAGAACGGTGTTACGCGAGTGACGTTACCAGTAACCCCTGATTAAGCTTTGTACGTGTGTTGGCAATCACGTTGCCAAGTCACTAGAAGGTTAAGCAAATTGAAAGGAACTATGACCATGAAGAGTTTTCCGGTAATCATCGCGGCGGTGTTGGGGGTTGTCACTGCGGTGGGGGCTTCCACCAATGATGTTTTTCGGGCTCGTGTTTGGATGAAGGGAGCGCATCAGGAGACCAATCAGGTCACTCAGGCTCCGTACATCATGCCGGTTGTTTTGAACTCGCATCACATCATCAATCTTGCGATGGGTCGTTCCCTAACCAATTCTGTTCCCGCCAACGAAGTGTTGGCCATGTTACGTGACAACGAAGACCAAGACCGCAAGTTGATTGTCTTCGACCGCGATGCATCGAGCAATTTGGTTACGGTTGCCGATATAGACGGGCGGGGTCGCGTTCATCAGAAGGGCACGGCGTTGTTCGTGTGGCAGGTTGACATGGAACAGACCGGGCAAGAGGAGAACGGCATAGACCGTGGCAGGTTTTTCATGGCCGGCACCCGCACTCGCACCAACGACACGTTCCTCATCCGTGGCGAGCTTATTGGCACGATGAACGTCCGCAGTGGTGGCAACGAGTTCCGTGTCATCGTCCCTCAAGGCGAACTTCGTGTCCGCGGTCCTGTTTTGGGACAAATCATCGAGCAGGACTAACCCAGCGGCCCTGTGCCCACCACACGACACACGCGCTCGTGACGAGGGGGCGTGTTTTGAGTTGGGCCATCAACGTCATGTGAATCGCCTCCTTTCGCGAGCGTGAGGAAGACGGCTTGGGCCCAGACGATCACGCAGAATGGCTTCCGCAAACGCGGTTTGGCCGCCATTCTGGTAAAGCCGACGAGCAATTCAGCATCGGAGCGCGCCACTGGATTATTGAATGACCTGAATCAGTTGTTACACGGCCACGCCGCATACATTGGCGGCTGTCAGGGCCAGGATCGTGTCCTTCAAGCGGTTGGCCATGAAGCAACGACGAGCGGAAGTACCCGCACGGAACAAGCTAGTCTGCTGGCCGCAGTTCAATCACTGCCAAGTTTGACGACACCACAGGAGGTTGTGCGGTTTGATCACGAGTTCCGCGCGGCGCGGTCAGTTAGGAGTCATCAGGGCAGTATGGCTTCGATGGCGCGGTATTAATCGGTAAGGTTGATGATCTTGTCTTCCATCATGGCCTGGTCGGCGGCCATCGTGGCCAGTCCGGCTCGCGGCTGCACGAGGGACAGAATCAAGCTCCGGGTCAATTTCCGGCCCGTCACTGGCGCGAAGTGAAGCTGCGTCCTGTTGAAGTTCCTATGGATCGCAATGGTGTTTACGGTCCCACTGCGGTGATCACCGCCTCAGCGGTGCGTTCCTTCGCTTGGCGGAGCTCGGAAGCGGAGGCATACCGGCCTTCCTCGACCTCGCGGATCAGTTCTCGAAAAGCCGGTGCCAGTTTATCGGCATGTTCGGCCATGCGGACTTCCTTGCGGTTCGGTTCGTGTGCCACCCAAAACTTCCACTCACCGTTCACGCGGCGAAACTCCAGCATTGTGCCCAAGGGCAAACGCTCCAGATGCTGGCCGTCCACCAACTTCGTGAAATCCACCGTCGCCGTGTCGCTCGTGACGTTCACCAACGCTTGCGGCACGAAGGCGAGCCATTCCTTCAGCCTGTCGCCCTGCCAATACAAGGATTGCCTGTCCACCTGTGTTTCGCCGAACTTGGTCAGCGACGCTTGGGAAAAATCGGCGATGGCATACATCACCGGCATGATGCGGCAGAATGTCGCCTTGCGCTGCGGGGTCGGCGCGGCAATCGCCTCGGCCAAAGCGGCCGGGTCGCGCGACGCGAACGCCAATA
>CAZEQV010000090.1:0-11547 GCA_964514435.1 uncultured Verrucomicrobiota bacterium | reverse complement strand
TCGGGTCAAGGAGGGCTTCGACGGCGGCATAAATGTCGTCGCGCGAAAGCTCATGGCCTTGGACCAGATTGGCTGTCAACGGGGCGAGTGGGTTCATGGTTAAAATCCTAGCATAAGAGTGCCGCAAGGTTTAGACTTTTGGGGATCAACCAACAGGAGACGAGACATGAACGCGAAGAGGATGCACACGGTTTCTGGATCGGGTCAAGCACCGCTGATACTGGCGTTTGGCCTGTGCGCGGTGTTGGCGGTGACAACGGTGGTTGGGTTCCAGAAAGCCAGCAAGGCAAAGCTGGAGTTGGAGGAGGCTCGCACCGCTTTGGCGCAGGCCACCGCGGATGCATCAGCCGCGAAGACAAGGCAGGCCAACAACAGCGGCGAGGTGCAAATGCTGCGCAAATTGCTGGAGGAAAAGGACGCGGCCTGCGCGGAGCTTCGCAAGCAACTGAACAGTGATCCAACCCGCTCCAGTTCGTCCCAGCCCCAAGCCGGTATCGTGGTAGGCTCGGGCACAAATTCATCCATGCGCGTCAGCATGGGCGGCGGAGATGGTCGCGGCTGGCTGGAGCGGATGCGCGCGGAGGACCCCGAACGCGCCAAGCAGGTTGAAGAGGCGCGCGAAAAGTTCCGACAGCAGGTCGCCGAACAATTTCGCGAAGCCATGGAAAAACTGGATGCCCGCATCCGCGCGGCCAAAACTCAGGAGGAAGCGGATTTGTTGACGCAGATGTCGCAGTCCATGGTGAAGATGAGCGAATTGCAGAATGCGTGGCAGCAGATTGCGCAGTTGCCGGCTGAGCAGCGCGGCGATGCGTTTCGTCAACTGGCCGAGGATTCGCGCGCCATCTATGAACAGCTTTCCGCGCTCAGATCGAAAGACCGCGACCTGCAACTGCAGCAGTTGGCCGTGCAGTCCGGTTACACTGACCCGCAACAGGCCGCCCAGTTCGTCAACGCCGTGAAAAACATCTACAAAGAAACCGATTCGGGACTGAGCCGGTTGTTGAGTGTCGGCGGTGGCGGGCGACGCGGTGGTGGCGGTGGCGGCCAATAGGAATCCACATTCCATGATGCCGCGGATCACATTTCTTCTGTTGGGAATGATCGTGCTGACCGGTTGCTCGGCCCGTCGTTACATGATCAACCGGATCGGCGACGCGTTGGCCGGCGGTGCCAGTGTTGCCTATGCCGGCGACGATGATCCTGAGTTGATACGGGATGCGGCGCCGTTCAGTTTGAAGTTGATCGAGAGCTTGCTGGTGGAAAGCCCCCGCCATGCCGGATTGTTGCTGGCGGCGTGCAGCGGTTTCACCCAGTACGGATATGCGTTTGTTCAACAACAAGCCGACGAACTCGAATCCACCAGCTTGGAAGCGTCCGCCACCCAGCGCCAACGCGCGGCCCGGCTTTACCGGCGCGCCAAGAACTATGGCTTGCGGGGACTTGACGTTCGCTTGGCCGGGTTTGAGCAAAAGCTGCGAGCCAATCCCAAGGCGTTGATGGCGCAAATGACCAAGACCGATGTTCCGCTGTTGTATTGGACGGCGGTTTCATGGGGCGCGCTCATTTCACTCTCGAAGGACAACCCGGAAACTGTGGCGGACGTTCCGTTGATGGAGGCGTTGATTGATCGCGCGGCGGAATTGGATGTGGATTATGCCGATGGCGCGATCCACTCCTATTTGATCGCCTACGAAATGGCGCGGCCCGGCGGCGGCTCCGGTGCGCTGGCCAAAGCGCAAGCCCATTTCCAACGCGCCGTTGCCCTGAGCGGCGGCTTGCAAGCCGGTCCGTTTGTGGCGTACGCCGAAAGCGTGATGATCGGCCAGCAGAACCGCAAAGAATTTGAATCGCTGCTCAAGCAAGCGTTGGACATTAACGTGGACGCCAAACCAGAATGGCGTTTGATGAACGCGGTGGCCCAACGACGCGCCAAATGGCTGCTGTCGCGGACGGATGAATTGTTCATCGAGTGATGCGTCCAATTTGACCAAGGAGATTACACCAATCATGATGCGAACCATCGCCACAGCCCTGCTCGTCGCGCAGATGTTGGCAACCGCGGCAGAAGCACAAACCGCGAAGGTGCGCGCCGGTACGCTCGCGCCAAAAGGGTCGTCCTTTCACAAGGTCCTCATGGAAATGGGCGAGGCGTGGAAGAACGCCCCGCACGGTGGCGTGGTCATGACTTTGTTCACCGATGGCACGATGGGCAACGAAGCCGACATGGTTCGGCGGATGCGAATCGGCCAGCTCCAAGCCGCCATGCTGACCGCCGGCGGACTGGCGGCGATTGATGAGTCGGTGGGCGCGCTTCAAAACATGCCCATGATGTTCCGGTCCCTGGATGAACTGGATTACGTGACCGGCAAGCTTCGGCCCACGCTGGAGAAACGGATCGAAGAGAAGGGGTTTGTTGTGCTGTTTTGGGCCGATGCCGGTTGGGTTCGTCTGTTTGCCAAGACGCCGGCGGCGCGACCGGATGAATTCAAAAGGCTCAAAGTGTTCGTCGGCACCGGCAGCAACAACCACATTGATTTGATGAAAGCGATGGGCTACCAGCCGGTGCCGTTGGAAATCACCGACGCGCTGACCGGGCTGCAAACCGGGTTGATTGACGCCATGCCGTCACCGCCGTTCTACGCGTTGGCTGGTCAGTTCTTCGGTCCCGCGCCGCACATGCTGGAAATCAACTGGGTGCCATTGGTGGGCGGCATGATCATCAACAAGAAAACGTGGGACACCTTGCCGGCCGACACCAAGGCCGCGCTCCGCCAATCCGCCGCCGAGGCCGGTGAGAAGATCAAAGCCCGCAATCGTCAGGAAGCCGACGAAGCCGTGGAAGCCATGAAGAAGCGCGGACTCAAAGTCTTGCCGCTGACCCCCGATGTCGAAGCGGAATGGGTTAAGTTGGCCGAGAGCGCCTATCCACGAATCCGTGGCCGTATCGTGCCGGCAGAGATGTTCGACGAAGTGCAACGCCTGGTCAAAGAGTACCGGCAGCAGAAATAATCTGACCGGCAGGCGAAGGGTTTGGCTTGCACTGACTGTCTAATTCTTGGACAAAGCGGAGCATGTCGGAACCCGCCATACAATCGCCTCCCCTCACCGGCTGGCGGCGCGTGTTCAGCACGAGCGAGAACCTTCTGGTGGTTGCCGTTCTGGGCGCCATGGTCATGGTGCCCTTGATCGAAGCGGGACTGCGCAGCACCCTCAACATCGGCATCGCCGCTGCGACCACCATCACCCAACATCTCACCTTGTTTGTGGGAATGTTGGGCGGAGTGATTGCCGCCCGGCAACAACGACTGCTGTCCCTGTCCACGGTCAGCGCCTGGCTGCAAGGCAGACCGGCATGGGTGTCCAAAGTCTTCAGTTCATCGGTGGCGGCGGTGGTGGCCACGTTTCTGTGCGTGGCGAGCTGGCAGTTTGTCATGTCGGAAAAGGCTGGTGGGGCGCGATTCGCCTACGATGTGCCGTTGTGGGTGATTCAGATCATCTTGCCGGTGGGTTTCGGTCTCATTGCGGTGCGGTTGATCTGGCACGCATCGGCGGGATGGGGCGGACGCGCCGCTGCACTGGGCTTGGCCGCCGCGTTGGTGTGGGCAGCCTTGAAACCGCCGATGTCACCGGATCAGATGGTGATACCGGCCCTGTCCGCGTTGTTGGTGGCGACGGCGTTGGGCGCGCCCGTGTTTGCAACATTGGGCGGCGCGGCGTTGATTTTGTTTTGGGGCGACGAATTGCCCATCGCTTCGATTCCTCTCGATCATTACCGGTTGGTGACGAACCCGTCGCTGCCGACCATCCCGCTGTTCACGCTGGCCGGGTATTTTCTGGCCGAGGGCGGGGCGTCGAAGCGGTTGGTGCGGGTGTTTCAGGCGTTGTTTGGGGCGATGCGGGGCGGGCCGGCGATTGTGACCGCTTTGGTGTGCGCGTTTTTCACGTCGTTCACCGGCGCCAGCGGTGTGACGATTCTGGCGTTGGGAGGGTTGTTGATGCCGGTCTTGTTGGCCGCCCGGTACAGCGAGCGCGATTCCATCGGGCTGTTGACCGGCGCCGGTTCGCTGGGGCTGTTGTTTCCGCCGTGTTTGCCGTTGATCCTTTACGCGATCATCGCCAAGGTGAAGATCGAAGCGATCTTTCTGGGGGGAATCCTGCCGGGCGTGTTGATGGTGGGGATGACGGTGGCGTGGAGTGTGTGGCGCGCTCCGAAGGGGCAGCAGGCGCGACAACTGTTTTCGTGGAAGGAAGCGGGGCGGGCCGTCTGGGATGCAAAAGGGGAGTTGGCGTTGCCGGTGGTGGCGTTGGCGGGATTGTTTGGCGGATTCGCCACGCCGGTGGAGGCGGCGGCCTTGACAGCCTTGTACGCGTTTTTCGTGGAAGTGGTGATGTACCGCGATTTGAAAGTGGGACGCGATGTGCCGCGCGTGATGACCGAGTGCGGGTTGCTGGTGGGCGGCGTGCTGTTGATCTTGGGAGTGGCGCTGGGATTCACGAATTATCTGGTGGACGCGCAGGTTCCGACGCGGGCGGTGGAGTGGGCGAAGGAGAACATTGATTCGCCGTGGAAGTTTTTGTTGCTGCTGAATCTATTCCTGCTGGTGGTGGGATGTTTGATGGACATCTATTCGGCGATCATTGTGGTGGTTCCCTTGCTTGTGCCGTTGGGGGTGGCGTTCCAGATTGATCCAGTCCATTTGGGGATCATTTTCCTGGCCAACCTGCAACTGGGCTATTTGACGCCGCCGGTGGGGATGAACCTGTTCCTGGCAGCGTACCGGTTTCAGAAACCGATGTCGTTTGTCATTCGCGCCGCCATGCCGATGCTGCTGGTGTTGTTGGTCAGCGTGCTGGTGATCACGTACGTGCCCGCGATGACGACATTCCTTCCGAAACTCTTGCTGAAATGAACAATCGCTCCGAACCGTTCTCCACACTGGCGCGGCGCGCGGCCGATCCGCCGATCAGTTGGTTGATGAAACTCGCGCTCGACCGACCGGACCTGATTTCTTTGGCAGCGGGATTTACGGACAACGAAACCTTGCCGGTGTCGGATGTCGCAGAAGTCACACGGGACTTGTTTGCGGACAAGAAATCATCGCCACAAGCCCTGCAATACGGCTCGACCATCGGATTGCCGGAGTTGCGCCGGCAACTGCTCTCGTATTGGCGCAGACAGGACCGTGTTTCCTCGCGATCCGTTTCGGACGGTGATGTGATCGTCACCAACGGTTCACAACAGTTGCTGCATCTGGTGAGCGAAACGTTGTGTGATTCCGGTGACGTTGTGTTGATGGAAGACCCGACGTACTTTGTTTTTCTGGGCATCGTGGAGGCGTTGGGGATTCGACCGGCCGGCTTCACAGATGTTGTGGATTTGGAGAAACGACTGGAAGCGCTGCGGCGGAAACACCAGTTGCCACGCCTGAAGATGCTGTATCTCGTGACGTACTTCCGCAATCCGACCGGGCACACCTGGACGCTGGAATCCAAACGCGAAGCCTTGAATCTGGTGAAACACTATGAGCGCGCGGCCGGTCACAAGATCTATGTCCTGGAGGATGCGGCGTACCGGGATTTGCGGTTCGAGGGTGATGATGTGCCGTCATTCAAGTCGCTCGACACCGGCAATCACCGCGTGATCTATGCCAACACCTTGACCAAACCGTTCGCCACCGGCATCAAGCTCGGATACGGAATCCTGCCGGCGCCTGTCATGAGGCCGGTGCTGCGCCTCAAAGCGAACCAGGATTTTGGCAGCAGCAATCTGCTGCAGACGATCATGGCGCGGGTGTTTGCCGATGGCCGGTATGTTCGGCATCTGCCAAAGTTGGCGGCCGCCTACCGGGCCAAGCGGGATGTGATGTGCGAGGCGATACGCCGGTGGCTCCCCGCGAGTGTGACGTTTGAGACGCCCGGTGGCGGGCTGTATGTCTGGGCGCGGTTGCCCGAAGGCGAGCGCACCGGCGTGGACAGCGATTTGTTTCGGCGGGCAGTGAAGTCCGGTGTGTTGTACGTGCCCGGTGAGATGTGTTACTGCCGCGACGCGGCTCGACCAGTGCCGAGGAACTTCATGCGGTTGAGCTACGGATCCCAAGACGCGGCGGGTATCCGGCGCGGAATCCGTTTATTGGGCGAAGCGATCCGGAGATGAAAATGGGCGACCCGGTGAGGTCGCCCATCGTGTGAAGCTGGGAAGCGCGGTCAGGAAGCCGCTGCGACAGGATCAATGTTGACGCGGCGGCCCTGCTTGTCGAACCGAACCTTGCCGGTCGAGAGCGCGAACAACGTCCAATCGCGGCCGGTGCCGACGTTTTCACCGGCAACGAATTTCGAGCCGCGCTGGCGGATGATGATGCTGCCAGCGGTGACGAGTTCGCCGCCAAAGTTTTTCACGCCGAGACGCTTGCTGACGCTGTCGCGACCGTTTCGGGAACTGCCTTGTCCTTTTTTATGAGCCATGGAGTGCCTCTTGGTGGATTATGCTACTTGGATTTCTTTGATGCGCAGAACGGTGTGATGAGCGCGGATACCGCGTTTTCGGTGGTACCCTTTGCGACGGTGAAATTTGAAGGCGATGACCTTTTCGGCTTTTTTGTCGAGGTTGACGATTTCGGCCGTGACACGCGCGCCGGTGACGGTCGGTCTTCCCACAGAAATCTTGTCGCCATCTGCCACCAGCAGAACGTCTTGTAGAGTAATCTCTCCACCTTCGTTGCCGTCGAGCAGTTCGACTTCCAGCACGTCGCCGGGCTGGACTTTGTATTGTTTGGCGCCTGTTTGAATGACTGCGTACATGAAGATGTTTCCCTTCGTTGATGTCTGAGGGGGCGAGAAACTACTGGAACCGCCCCCTCCCGTCAATCTTCGATTTTGATACTGTCGATAATGAAAAACTTGTCATCATAAGTTCACGCTCGGTTCACGAAGCTTCAGTAACTTAAATCCATGAGAGTAGGCTGTATTTCGGCCCTCACGTTGGCGCTGGCTTTGCCGGTTGGTGCGGCCACGAATTACACATTGGTCGGCTGGAACAACCTTGGCATGCATTGTATGGACAGTGATTACTCGGTGTTCTCGATCTTGCCGCCGTACAATACGATTCAAGGTCAAGTCATCCAGATCATCAACGGCAACACCGCCCGTCTGCTCACCAGCACCAACGGCTTCAAGCTCACTTACGAAGCCGTGGCTGATCCCGATGGCTCGTTCAACAGCACGTTCCGCGGTAAAACAATTTCTACGAATACTGTCCGTCCATTTTCGGCGCGACTTTGCCGGTCGACGTGGGGTTGCCGGTGCCGGGGCCAGACCCGTACAGCATGCCGGGCACGAACAACATTCCCCAACGACTCGGTGGGAGTCCGCGATGAACTGGTTCATCGCCGACGGCATCCCGATCGCCCCCTACGACGACGCCGGTAAGCCAAACCAGTATCCCTTGATGCGCCTCCGGTTACGCAACGATGCCGGAACGACGCTTGCCACGACGGACATCGTATTGCCGGTCTCCGACGAGATGGACTGCAAACTATGTCATCTCTCCGGTTCGGGTAACGCCGCCAAGCCGGCTGTCGGCTGGGTTTTCGATCCGAATCCCGGTCGTGATTACCGGCTCAACATCCTGCGTCTCCATGATCAGAAACAAGCCGGCAACCCGATCTATGCGGCCGCGCTTGTTTCGAATCAATTCAACGCCGCCGGTCTTTACGCGACGGTGGTGACGGACAAGCATCCGTTCATTTGTGCGTCGTGCCATGTTTCCGAGGCGTTACCGTTGCCGCCGCTACTCGGAATTAAACCGCTCACGACGGCGGTACATGGCCGGCACGCCGGCGTGATCGATCCACGGAATGGCCAGACCCTCGACGCCGCCGGTAATCGGCTGGCGTGTTACACGTGTCATCCCGGCTCGGTGACGCGGTGTTTGCGCGGGGCGATGGGGCAGGCGGTCGCGGCGGATGGTTCGATGGCGATGCAATGTCAGAGTTGCCACGGGAAAATGAGCGATGTCGGTGCCGTGGGACGAACCGGCTGGTTGGAGGAACCGAATTGCCAATCCTGTCACGTCGGTACCGCGACCAATAGTACCGGAGTCATTCGGTTCACGACCGCGACGCACGCACCGGCGGAAATGACCTTTGCCACCAATCCCGATACGCCGTTGCCGGGGACTTCGCTGTACCGGTTTTCGCGCGGGCATGGTGGCTTGCAGTGCTCGGCTTGTCATGGTTCGACGCACGCCGAGTATCCGAGTGCGTTTCGCAATGACAATTTGCAGAGTCAGGCGATTCAGGGGCATGTCGGTGTGTTGATGGAGTGCAGCCGGTGGCACGGCTCACAGTCGTTGGCCTACAACGGCGGCCCGCACGGGATGCATCCCGTGACCAGTTCGTGGGCGACCAGTCATGCGGATGCATCGCGGAGCGGTCCCGGAGTCGTTCAATGCAAAGCGTGCCACGGCGTGAACTACAAAGGCACGGTTCTGTCGCAAGTTCAATCGAACCGGACTGTCAGTACCAAGTTCGGTACGCGGAACTATTGGCGCGGGACGCGGGTGAGTTGCTACAACTGCCACAACGGCGTCAATAGCAGCGACCCGACGACGAAAGGGTTCCCGACCGTGGTGAACACGAGTGCGATCACAGCGGCGGGAGTGCCGGTGGTGATTTCGTTGAGCGGTTCGAATTTGCGAATTGTGAACCAGCCCACGCACGGCACCGTCGCCTTGAGCGGAACCACCGCCACCTATTACCCCGAAGAAAGATTTGCCGGGGCGGACGCATTTACGTTTGCCGCGAACAATGGCTTCAATGATTCCAACCTCGGCACCGTCACGTTGACGGTCAATCTCGTGGATGCGGACAGCGACGGCTTGCCAGATTGGTGGGAAAAGAAGCACGGTGGAACCGCGACCGCCCTCAGCGCAACGGCGGACCTCGATGGCGACGGCTACTCCAACCTCCAGGAATATCTCGCTAGCTCTGATCCACTGGATTTGCGGTCGGCGCTGCGAAGTTTTCATTTCACGCTGACCGGCAGCGTGGCGCGGGTGGAGTTCACCTCGAACCTCGGACAGATATTTGCCGTTGAGCGCACCGACGATATTGCCGGTGGGATTTGGACCAATGTGTCCGGTGTCGTGTGGGGACTTACGGACACCACCAGCTTTGCGGAGCCGGTAAGGGACAGCCCGGCACGGCGGTTTTTCCGAGTCCGTCTGCTCCCTTGAGAACCAAGGGACGATGCCATTCCTTTTCGCGCGGGAAGAGGCAAACGGAACAAGTGGCTTGTGTTGACGAAGCGCGGGGCGGGGTTGCATCATCGGTGCATGGGCAAGCTCACTGTTTACGAGATTCGCAAACTCAAAGGCAAACGGCAGTTCACAGAGATCTTCACCGCCAAACCCGAGGAGGCGGCGGCGGCCAACGATGCCGGGGTTGATATGATCGTGACCACTTCAGCGGCGGCCAAAGATGTCCGCAAGGCCGCACCCAATGTGTTTTTGATCATCGCGCCCGCCGGTCGGTTTTCGGTCAGCAACGAGATGGCGATCAATCTGGGGTTGGATGCGATGGAACTGGGCGGGGACGCGATCTATTGCGGTGCTCACAGCATGGAACGAATTCGCGCGATGGCAGAGGCCAGGATACCGGTGATCGGCCATGTCGGTTTCATTCCCTACCGGACGAACTGGATCGGCGGACCGCGCGCCGTGGGCAAGACGGCAGACGAAGCGCTGGAAGTTTACCGGCACACCAAAGCTTACGAAGCCGCCGGCGCGATTGGCGTGGAGATGGAAGTCGTTCCCCACCGGGTGGCCGCCGAAATCTCCAAACGCACGAGCATGTGCGTCATCTCGATGGGCAGCGGACCGGGTTGCGATGCGCAGTATTTGTTTGCCGAGGACATTCTCGGCACGAATCGGGGTCACGTGCCGCGTCACGCCAAACAATACGTCGATCTCCAACCTGAATATGACCGCATCAAGAAAATGATGACTGATGCGTTCCGTCAATTTCACCACGAAGTCACCAGCGGAGCGTTTCCGGAAGCAAAACACACGGTCCACGTGAAGGACGACGAGTTTGGCCGGTTTCTGAATGGTTTGGACGCGACCACGTGAGCGGCCGGGTGTTAGTGACAGGATGAACATGGTTTTTCGACTGCTGGCCGTTTTGTCCCTTTGCGCCGTTCTTGTTCCCTGCCAGGCACAGGACGAACCGTCGGACCCGGTCGCGGCGGCGGGTGACAACATTGGCCGCACCGAGGACGAGGACATGACCGAGGAAGACATGGGCACGCAACTCGGCAAACTCGGTCCGATTCAGATTCCCATTTCCATCGCGGAAGACTGCGTGGCGACGATTGCGATTTACACGACGGGCGGACAGATGGTCCGGATACTGGGACAGGTGTTGAACCTGAAGAAGGGCGAGTATCTGGCGCGTTGGGACGGACTGGATTTGTTTGGCAACGTGGTGCCGGCCGACCAGCCGTTGGAGGTCAAGGTCATCACGAACAAACCGATCAAGGCCTTTTACGAGTTCAGTGTATCGGCGCCGAGGGTTGCGCCGTGGGGCGGCACATTTGGAGAAGGCGCAAACCGTCGGGCCGGTGGATGGTTGGCGGATCATTCCGCTCCCAACAGCGTGGTCGCCGTGGGCGACCGGGTGTTGATCGGCGCGGCGCTGGCCGAACACGGCCACAATTTGATCGCGGTGAATCTGGCCGGCGAAAAATTGTGGGGAACATCCTTGGATGGATGGACGGGGGTGTCGCAACTGCAAACCGACGGCAAGATGGTCTATGCGCTGTTGCGCCAGCGCGACCGGATCTACCGGGTGGATCCCGAACTGCGGCCCAACAACAAGGACAGCCTGTCGGTGGTAAAAGAGAATCTGTACGCAGCCGGCAAGGACAAGGTGCAGACGTTTGCTGTGCGCGATGACAAGCTCTACATCGTCAAGCGAAACGCCGGTTATGATGTGTCGCCGTTTCAGATCGCGCTCAATAACGGCAAGATTGACTTCAACAAATCGCGTCCGCAAATCCTCCATGACGAAGCGCCGACGGAGTTCATGATCGGGGCGCGCACGGCGTGGGGTAACACGTTCACCAGCCCCGGCAACCCGCAGAACGGGGCGGAGATGATCGTGAAGAACCGGGAAGCCTTTGCGTTGGTGGTCTTCAAGGAGCCGGTGGAAGTCGGCACGGTGGTGTTGGGAAGCATCCGCGGCGCGGCCAAGCAACAGGTGTTCATTCTCAAACCCGGCACGGCTTACGATGAGAACAAGACGCCGATCAAGGAGACCGGCGATGCGTTGATGGACGGCGTGAATCTTTCGGAGTTCGATGACAACTGGGTGTTGCTCGGAGAGGTTTCTGGCAACAAGCCGGTATCGCTGGTCACGGCGAAACAAGCAGGCCTGATGACATCCGCCATGTATGTGAAAGCTTTGCCGGCCGATGCCAAGGACACAAGCTGGCGTCCGCGCATCCAGATGGCTCGGATCATGCGGGAGCCGTTTCAGCGCCTGAGCT
>CAZEQV010000089.1:3607-11566 GCA_964514435.1 uncultured Verrucomicrobiota bacterium | reverse complement strand
GGAGCTGTTCTCGTCGTTGTGTTCTTCGTGACGTTCATCAATCTGTGCGCCACCTGTCGCGTGCCGGTGCGCTGGGTCAAGCCGGTCGCCACGATTCATGAGACTGTCAATGGCGCCCTCGCGCCGCTTCGCAGTGTGAACAACTACGGTTTATTCGCGGTCATGACCAAGACCCGACCGGAAATTGTGATCGAAGGCAGCGACGACGGGCAGACGTGGAGGGCGTACGAGTTCAAATACAAACCCGGTGACGTGAATCGCCGCCCGGCCTTTGTCGCGCCGCATCAACCGAGATTGGACTGGCAGATGTGGTTTGCTTCGCTGGGAAATTATCGAGGCAATCCGTGGTTGATCCAGTTTTGCGCGAGGTTATTGACCGGGTCCGCAGATTGCTTATCGTTGATCCGATATAATCCATTCCCGCATCGGCCACCCCGGTACGTGCGGGCTGTGGTCTATGGCTACAGTTTCACCAACCCGGCAGAGCGCGACGCGACCGGCGCGTGGTGGAAACGAGAACCGAGAGGTTTGTATTGCCCGGTCTTGTCGCTGCGGTCCCCCGAACAGAATCAGTGATCGCACTGCGGTTTGGCTGATTCGGCGGTGCCGGTGCGGAGCAGATTGTAGGCTTTCTGGTAGCTGCGTTGGTCTAGGTAGTGACGCAACATCGGGTCCGCATTGGCGGGGAGTTGAGCGTGCAATGCCGTGATCAGACGCAGCGCCTCGCCGGTGCGCGCGCGTCGTTCGTCCCCGGTGAGGTCGGGCGACACCTGCATCAGCATGGCGAGCGCGTCGTGAAGTTGGCGTTCGAGGTTGGTCATCGGCTTCGTCGAACATTTTCGATGTGTTTGCCGCGCACCTTGCCGGCTTGAAGATCCCAAAGCAACCAGTCGTCGTTGGGGACAAACCGCCTAAGTTTGCTGTCCCATTTGTCCGGGAGCTTCTTGTTCAATGCTTCGAGGTAAGGAAGCAGCGGGCGTTTCGGTTTGAACCGGCGCTCGTGGGCATCGAGCGGGATGTCCTGTTTCCATCCACACTTCTTCCGGTAAGGCTCGAAACCGAATCCGTCGAAGAAGCTTTCGCCGCCGACCAACGGCATGTACCAGAGACTGGGAATGCCGCGAGGATTTTCCTTGATGGGAACTTCGCTTTTCAGTCTCTCCAGCAGTTCGAGCCCATCGGGATCGTTCTGGAGATGCTCGCGGAGAGCGCCCAACGAGGGAAACACCACGGGCGGCGTGACAAACAAGACCGGCTTGTGTTGCAGTGTGGCCATGATAATTTCGTGCGGCGTGCCGACGCTGTAGATATTGGTGGGCACGTAGGCGATGGTAAAATCGCTGGTGTCCACCATGCGCAGGTCAATGTGGAGCGTCTCCCAGAACTCGTTGGCGCACCACGCCCGCGCTTCCGCGCCTTTGGGGCCTTTGGCGAACGTCCATTCACGGCGGATGCGATCCACGCTCTTCTCATCTTCACGACCGTACTCGTGAAGCCCCAAGACTGCCGGTTTCACCCAGGGATCGAAGACAGTGGCACCGGCCGCTTGGAGAAATTCACCCACACGATTTCGCCAGCCCGTTTTCTTTTCAGCAATCCGGGAAGCGACGAAGTCCATCGGCCCGGACAGATAGACGCGCGCGTTTTGCAGCAACCCCGAGCGGTGCTTGGTCCGTTTCATGGCCGGTATCGTATGCGGCGTTCCTCGCCGTCTCAAGCGACAAATCAGCAGCGAGTAACCAAAATGGTTCCTCGCTGTTTTCGGTGTGTAACATGTCGAGCGAAAGGAAACGGAAGCTCCGACACCCTCACCCTGTGTTTTGGTTTTTCGATTGACATGATGGAAGTGACGGGACCCCGCAACCAACTCGTTGCGTTGGCCGGGCTGGCTCCGTGGAATCGCGATAGGGGTACATGGAAAGGCAAACGCTCCATCAGTGATGGACGCGGCAAGGTGCGCCGCTGTTTGTACATGGCCGCACAAAGCGCGGCGCAACACAATCCTGTGATTCGCGAGTATGTTCAACGCCTCATCGCCCGCGGCAAACCCTACAAATGCGCCATCGTCGCCGCCATGCGCAAACTCCTCATCCATCTCCAATCACTCTTGAAACAGCATCAATAGCCACTTGCTTCTTACCACAGTTGCTCGGCTCCCCTTATACACCGAGGGAGAGGGAACGGAAGGGATGTGATTCGTTACCCACTGAAAATGTCCAAGAGCCACCAAAGTTGATGACATTTTTCCGGCTGCGGAGTTTAATTGATGCATGACACGATCCATTTTTTCGTTCGTGACGGTTGCACTGACCATATCCGCTGCCATTGGCCAAGATTTCGTTCCCCAAGGTCAACGCAGCGAGAAGGCCATCGCCGGCGGCAAATTTCCTTTCTGGCCAGCCCGACCCGACCAAGCCGAAGTGATGACGGCCACGTTTCTCGGCGGCAAAGGCCATGAATGGCTTGTCGGCGGAGGCTTGCAGAGCGACGGCACGGTGGTGGTGGCCGGTAATGTCGCCGGCGGGGTGTTCGATCTCGGCATCAAGGAAACGGTGATCGGAAAAGATGGATCGGCGCCGGCCGAACCCAAACTTGGCAAAGACAAGAACGGGAAACCCCTGCCGCCATCGTGGAAACTGGATGGCGTAACCGGATTTGTTGCGAGACTGTCGCCCGACCTGAAGAAGCTGGTGAATGTGGCACGGATGCCGTGGAACAGCGGCGCGATCACCAGCATCGTTATTGATCAGAAGGGAAATGTGTTCGTGGCCGGCAAGGCAACCGGCCTCATCACCAGTCTCGGCGGACAACACCAAAAGCTGCCGGTCAGCGCCGACGCCGAACGCAAGGGCGGCGGCTGCAATCACACGTTTTTGGCGCGACTCAGCCCGGACGGCAGCCGTTGCGAATGGCTGCGAACTTTTGAAGGGTTGTCGGACGCGCCGACGGTGAGCATCCGCGCGGACGGGAACCTGAGTTTTGCGGCGCAGGATGTGCGGACATTCGACCTGTCCGGCAAGCAGCTTTCGGTTTCGATCATCCCCGGTGGCGTTCGGGAGACGAGCAGCGTCAGCCCGAAGGACGGCACGATTGTGAAGGGCGGCGAACGCAATTCGGGCACGGGACGCGAGCCGTGGCGTTGTCCGATCTTGAACATCCACAACCCGGACGGCTCGTTGAAATACGAATTGTACAACTGGGGCGGGCCGTATGTTGGGCTGGATAATCTCCGTCAAGTGAGTGATTCAGCCGTGCGGTTGGCATCCCACGACAAGGACGGCAACATTTTGATCGTCGCTTGGAGCGATGGCGGAAACAGCGTGATGACGTCCAAGCCAACCGACGTTCGGTCAAACGTGGGATTGAGGGGTACCGGCTTGAACTCGGCCGGTGCGGGCGCAACGAGTTTTGCGTATCTGGTGAAGTTGGAGCCGAATGATTTTCAGGTGATCGGCTGGACGTTCTGGTGCACCCGCTATGCCGGCAAGGCCAACGGCATCAGCGTGCGCGCGTTGGGACAGGCGGACGACGGTTCGTTTTGCCTGGCCGGCGGAGCCGCGTGGGGGTTGGCGCAGACGCCCAATTTCATCGGCAAATCCGAGCCTGCCGGGAACTATATCGCGGTGCTCACACCCGACATGAGCGGCGTGCGGTTTTGTTCTGCTATACCGGGCACCGGCGCGGCCACAGTGGGCAACGATGACGGGGATTCTTGGGGAGTCGGATCCGGCACGGTTGGCGGCATGGGACGTGTGCTGTTCTTGGCGGGAGCGACTGCCGAAGGCGAGGTGTACGGTCATACGAGCGCCACGCCCACCGTAAATCCGTTGCAGGCAAAGTTCGGCGGCGGATTGTCGGACGGTTACTTGGTGATTTTGGATTTGTCGAAGGGCGCCAATCAATTGCCCAAAGCCCTGGCCTCGGTGGAACCAACGCCCAAAAGGTTGACCGTAGAAAACTCGGCGCAGCGAATCGGCTCCAAGTCCAAGCCGGTGACTCCGCCAGAGGAAGGCAAGATCGCGCACTTCAGCGCCGCCTATCCCCGCTACGTCACCGTGGACGTTGAAGCGCGGGACGCAAAAGGCAAGATGTGGCCCAATTTCCTTTACGGAAAACCCGTGGAAGGTTCTGTGAAGTATTCGGCCGGTGGATCACAAGGTTCTTTCACGGTGCTGGCCAACAACTGGTGCCAGTCGCGCGGGCAACAAGACCGCCGCGTGTTGGGTGAATTGTTTGGCGACGGCAACACTCCCCCGCCCATTCAGTTGACGATCCGGTCGCTTGGCCCGGCCAGGCCGGAGAAGTTCCAGAAAACGGACAACAAAGGTCAAACGCAGAAATATGAAGTGACGTATCAGGAGGCAGACGCTGTACTGGATATCGGCGGCACAAAACTGAATGTGAAACCGAAGTGTGTGCTCAGTTGGGGTGCCGGGGCGCGTGATGGATCATCGGTCGGGGTGCGGGTCACGGCGTACGTGACCCTGAAGGGACGCCAGTTGGGACTGAAGAACCTGGCCGACGAAGACGTCGATCTGCGGATCACGATGCAAGGCTACGACCAAGCCGCGCCGCCGCCCAAGAAGAAGTGATACCTCGGCTAAACCTTTGACAGCAGGCCGACAACGCGTTTAATATCCGCCCGCTTTCAAGCAACGCGACCGGCATCCAACAGGCCGAAATCGCAGGAGAGGGGTGTGAAATTGATTGACCGAAGTTAAAATGAAGAAAGGCGAGCCTGTCGAAAAGGCATTACGCCGATTGAAGAAAAAGCTCGATCGCGAGGGTACGCTGCGGGAAGCGCGCGCCCACCGGCATTATGAAAAGCCGAGCGAGAAGCGGCGGCGCAAGGCCAAAGGCGCTCGCGGATTCTTGGGCGGCTTTTAAGCGAACCCATCCATCTAACGAGTCAGATCATACCGGGGCCAATGGCGCGTCACACAGTCATTGGCCCCGGTTAGTTTCCACGCGCCATGTTTTCCTTTTCAACCTGCTGGAATTCCAAACGCCACACTGACGGACGCGAGATGCTCGCGGAAGTCCGGTCCCTCGGATTTGACTATGCCGAGCTGGGCCATGCCACTCGGCTGACGTTGGTGGACGGCATTCAAGCGGCTGTGAAAGCCGGCGAGTTGAAGATCAGTTCCGTTCACAATTTCTGTCCGCTGCCGGTGGGGGTGAACGGTCCGGCGCCCGACCATTACCTGCCAAGCTCGCGCCGGGAAGACGAGCGGGCGCTGGCCATTCGGCACACCATCCGCAGCATTGATTTTGCGGCCAGCCTGGAGGCCAAGGCTGTCGTCATGCATCTGGGATTGGTGGATATGCGCAATTTCACCATGCGCCTGGTGGACATGCATGCGCAGGGATTGGCCGGCACGCCCAAGTACGTCCGCGTGCTGGAAAAGGCGTTGCGGATCCGCGCCAAGAAAAGCCAGAAATACTTCGATCAAGTCCTGCGAACGTTGGACATGGTCGTACCCCATGCCCGGGAAGCGGGCGTGAAACTGGGCATTGAAACACGATTTGGAATTGAAGAAATCCCCAACGAAGATGAAACTGAGCAGATCATTTCCCGGTACGGCCACGATGTGTGCCAGTACTGGCACGATGTCGGGCACGCGCAAATCAAGGAAATGCTCGGGCTGTTGAATCATGAATCCATCCTGGAGCGGTTCCGGGGACGGACGGCCGGTATGCATTTGCAAGATTTCGCGCCACCGGCCTTCGATCATCTGCCGCCCGGTCACGGCGGATTCAATTTTTCACGGTTGCGAAAATTCCTGACGCCGGACATGGTGTTGGCGTGGGAAATCCATCCGGAGTGGCCGGCGGAGGAAATGGTGGAACGTTTCAAGGTCGCGCACGCCACGTTGTCGAACCCGGTGACGAGTTAGCCAATGAAACAAAAGATCACAGCCATCATCCGCGTCCTGGTAAGCGTGAGCATTCTCACCTACCTGTTCAATTCCATATTCCAGAAGGAAGCCTCCGGCATTGCCAAGCAAGTCTTGACAGCCACCCACGCGTCCGACGTGGAGTTGGCCGGTGCACTGGGCATCGAGGTCCGGTACGTTCAGTTGATCCGGCAAAGTGGCTGCAAAATTGAGGAGGACTCAGTTTCGTTGGCGGCGATGGAGTTTCGCGACCGTGTGGATTTCATCTGGCATGTGGGGCCGGACGCGTTGTGGCGGGTATTTCGCCGGGTGAATCCGTGGTGGTTCGTGGCCAGCATCCTGTGCGTGGGCGGTGTGTGTCTGCTGGGGATATTGCGGTGGATGGTGATTCTGAAGGTGCAGGGGTTGGCGTTGTCCTTCGGACGGGCCACTTCCATTTTCTTCGTGGGAATGTTCTTCAACGCCTTCATGCTGGGGTCAACCGGCGGCGATGTGATCAAGGCCTGGTACACGGCGCATGAAACGCATCACAAGAAAGCCGAGGCCGTGGCCACTGTCGTGGTGGACAGGATCATCGGGTTGCTGGCTTTGTTTGTGATCACGTTGATGATGATGGCCATTTTCTATCATCGGGTCTTCGATGATGTGCGGCTGCGGGTGTTCGCGGTGATCACGTTGGGAGTGGTGGTGGGGGTCGTGGGGCTAACGGCGTTGAGTTTCTGGCGGGGATTCGCCGACAAACTTCCCGGCCTGCGCCAGTGGCTTCAGCGGATGCCGAAATACGATTCGATCCGTCGAATGGTCGAAGCTTGCCGGGCCTACGCGACGCATCCGGGGGTGCTGTTCAAGACGATGTTGATGTCGTTCGGGGTTCATGTTTTCGCCATGCTGTCCATTGTCTGCATCGGGCAGGGGCTCCATATCGTCACCAAGACCGGCATCATTGACTACTATCTCTATTTGCCGATCATCAACACGGTATCGGCCATGCCGGTCAGCATATCGGGATTCGGTGTGCGGGAACTGATGTATGCCGAAATGTTCGGCGAAGTCGGCGTGACCGAGTCGCAAGCCGTGGCCATGTCCCTGCTCGGATTCATCGCCACGCTGTTCTGGAGTGTCGTGGGCGGCGGCTTTTTCCTGACGCATCGCCGCGATCTTCCGCCCACCAAGGAAATGATGGACGCAGAAAGTTCGTCCACCAACTAGGGACATTATGCCCACGGAAAAACTTCCCGGCCGGTTTCTCGGCCAGTTGAAAGGTCTCGGACAAAAACTGGAGCCGGTCACGTCCATCGGCAAGGCCGGCATCACCGATGCGCTGCTGAAGTCACTTGATGAAGCGCTCACCAAACAGGAATTGGTGAAAGTGCGGTTTGCACATTTCAAGGAAGAGAAGAAGACCATGGCCCCGGTTCTGGCGGAACGCACCGGCAGCCACTTGGTCATGCGGGTGGGAAACGTGGTGGTGCTCTATCGCCAGAACCCCGACCCGAAACAGAGGAAGATCGTTCCCCAGGCGTAATTGCCAAAGAATGTTTGTCGGAACTGTGATATGGTTTGCAGTGGCGGGACGAATTGGTTACTCTCCGTCCGTCAGCCAAGACGCTCACAAATCATGAATGACACATTATTGTTGAACCGACCTCCGCAAGCCGAAACGCCTTCTTGTAAGGAAGTGGTTGTCAAATACCAGACACCTTCCCGCTCCAAGAGCATCTGGCAAATCGTCAACACGCTCGTGCCCTACGCAGGCTGCTGGTATCTCATGTACCTGAGCATGAAGGTTTCGGTTTGGCTCACAATACCACTGGTCATACTCGCCGCCGGCTTTGTGGTGCGCGCCTTTATCATTTTCCACGACTGCGGACACGGCTCGTTCTTCAAATCCCGAAAAGCTAATGACTTTTGGGGATTTGTTACCGGCATCCTCACGTTCTCCCCCTATTATCTGTGGCGGTGGGAGCATTCCATTCACCATGCCAGCTCGGGCGACCTCGACCGTCGCGGGACCGGTGATGTCTGGACAATGACGGTGCAGGAGTACCTGGAATCATCGCGC
>CAZEQV010000089.1:0-3597 GCA_964514435.1 uncultured Verrucomicrobiota bacterium | reverse complement strand
AACCCGATCATTCTCTTCGTCGTTGCGCCGCTGTTTTTGTTCCTTGTCATCCATCGAATTCCCGTGGCCAAGTCCGGCAAGCGCGAGAAACTCTCCGTGCTGTGGACGAATCTGGGCATTCTTGCCGTCGCCATCCCGATGTGTTTGCTGTTTGGTTGGAAGGTATACATCATCCTCCAAGTCGCCGTGGTCGCCGTGGCCGCTTCCGGTGGAGTCTGGCTGTTTTACGTCCAACACCAATTCGAAGGAGTCTATTGGGAGCGAGGCGAGAATTGGGATTACGCCACCGCTGCGCTCAAAGGCAGTTCGTTCTACAAACTGCCCAAAATCCTGCAATGGTTCACCGGCAACATTGGGTTCCACCACATCCATCATCTCAGCCCCAGCATCCCGAATTATCATTTGGAAAAAGCCCACGAATCCGAGCCACTGTTTCAGACCGTGAAGCCTATTACCCTGTGGAGCAGCTTCCGTTCGTTCACGTTCCGCCTTTGGGACGAACAACGTCGCCGTCTGGTCGGTTACAGCCATCTTCGCGCCATCCGCAGACAACAAAGACAAGCCTCCCGGCAGTAGCGCACATCGGACATGCCCCGACCTCCGAATCTCTTGTTTCTTTTCACCGACGAACAGCGATTCGACACCCTCGCTTGCTACGGCAACAACCGCCTCGAAATGCCGAACCTCAACCGGTTCGCTGAACGCGCCTACGCATTCGACGAGACGTATTGCACGCAACCGGTCTGCACACCCAGCCGGGGTAGCATCCTGACCGGCTTGTACCCGTTCGCGCACGGCGCAGATAGCAACAACGTCCCGCTCCACCCGCAGTCCCGTTGTCTGCCGGAACTGCTACCGGCACAGCTCCGCCGACAATACGTGACCGCCTATCACGGCAAATGGCATCTCGGAGACGAAATCTTCCCGCAACACGGTTTTGACGAATGGCGCAGCATCGAAGACCTCGAGTACCGGAGGTTCTACAGCGCCGGTCGCGATCGTAACCAACTGTCCACCTACGCCCAGTGGCTGCGCCAACAAGGATATAAGCCGAGCAAAGACGGTTTCTTCACCCGCGAGTTGGTCACGAACCTTCCCGAACGCGCTGGCAAACCCGCCTATCTCGCCACCGAAGCATCCCGTTTCATCCGCGAACATCGCGACGAACCGTTCATCCTGTACGTCAACATGCTCGAACCGCACATGCCGTTTTTCGGGCCGCGCGACGGCCAATACGATCCGGCCGCCACGCCGTTGCCGTCCAATTTCGACGCGCCTCCCGGCAAAGACACGCACCTGAAATCGCAATTGCTGGCCGCCCGATTTCAGGCGGAAGGATTTGAGCGATACGACCTTTCCACCGAGGCCGGCTGGCGTCAGATGAACGCCGCGTACTGGGGATTGTGTTCGCTGATTGACACGCACATGGGACGCATCCTTCAAGCACTGGACGAATCCGGACAAGCGGACAATACCATCGTTGTCTTCACTTCCGACCACGGCGAAATGATGGGATCACACCGGCTCCTCGGCAAAACCGTCATGTATCAGGAAAGCGTCCGTGTTCCATGTCTCATCAGGATTCCAGGACAACAGCAGCAACACCGCGTGCGCGGTCCGTTCAGCCAAATAGACCTCGTCCCCACGCTTCTGGAACTCATGGGCGCCAGCAACGAAACCGAACTTCACGGAATCAGCCGGGCCGGTCAGCTTGGCGGCAGAGATGCCACGTTGCAGGAAGACGCGTTCATTATCTGGCACGGACGCGAGGGTCATGTGGGAAGCTGGGCGGCCAGTGTGACGGATTCTCCCGAAACGGCCGCCCAAGCGATGGCAGAGGATGTGCGCACAATCATAACAGCGGATGGCTGGCGGTATTCACACAGTCCTGCGCTCGGCCCGCATGAGCTTTTCGATCTCAACAACGATCCGCAAGAGCGCGTCAACCTCGCCACTCGCCCGGAACTTCAACTTTTGACTCACGAGTTGAGAGACAGAATCCGCGCCTGGCAAAAACGCACCGGTGATGTCGCGCCTATTTGAGCGACGTCAGACCGGCAGGATCGTGATCGCGAACACCCGTTCGATCAGCCAAACCAGCCCGAAGCAGAAAATGGCCAGTGACGCGCTAACCCGGGCGCGCGCAGCATACGATTGCAGTCCGATCCAATAGATGACCGGGAACATCACAAGCACAATGGCCAATTGCCCGGCCTCCACGCCCAGGTTGAACATGAACAGCGAGCGGGCCAGTCCTTTGGCCGGCAAGCCCAGTTCTCCCAGGACGTTGGCGAAGCCAAATCCATGGACAAGCCCGAAAGCAAACGTCAACGCCCAGCGGTGACCGGTGCTTTTGATCCACAGGTTTTCCACGGCGACGTACATGATGGTACCGGCGATGGCAATCTCGATGAAGCGTCCCGGCAACGTGACGACCGAAAGCGCCGCCAGCGACAACGTGACTGAGTGAGCGACCGTGAACGATGTAACCACTTTCACCATGTCCATGAACCGCGCCATCACCAGCAGAGCCAGCAAGAACAGTATGTGATCATAGCCGAGGAAGATATGCTCCACGCCCAGTATGAAGTACCGGCGCATGATCCGTCCCAGGTCGGGTTTCAAGCCGGTCAGGTGTTCCGCTTCCGGTTCGTTTTTGCGAAGAACAAACTCCACCGGTTCGACACGGTCACCCTCGATCCGGACAAGATTGAGATGCCCGTCCCCGAGTTTCTCGGTGAGACTGTAGGCGAGACTGAACTTCTCCGGCACGCTGATTATCGGGCGTCGCGTATGAAATTCCACCATTGTCGGGTGAATGTACCGGGCATCCACGGCGTCATCTTCGGCCAGCCAGTTCGTCAGGTGCAATTCGCCCACACTGGATTCGCGGCCGTCCAGAAACACGCGGACGTGGTCGGCAAGGAACGCGTGCACATCGGGACCGGCTTGAATCACTTCATCACGACTGACCAGTTTGTCGTTGTTGGCGTCAAGCGTATGCAGTTTTAGCAAAGTCGCGATGTCGAACACGAAGACAAAATCTATGTGATCGTCGGTGATATGAATGCGCGTGTAGCTGGTGTTAGCCTTATGAGCGAAGACAGGGCTGGCCAAGGTCGCGCCTACGAACAAAATTGTGATCCACTTTCTCATATCGGCGTGATTGACTCGAACTGACCAGACAATATAACCAGCAACCAATGAACGCTCCAAGACCGAATATCCTTGTGTTCATGTCGGACGATCACGGGCAATGGGCGCTGCCGTGCTACGGCAATAAAGAGATTGTCGCGCCAACACTGAATTGGCTGGCGTCCACGGGCGCGCGGTTTGACAACGCCTACACCCCCTGCCCCGTCTGTTCACCCGCCCGCGCGTCATTCTTTACCGGCACGATTCCCTCGGCGCACGGCGTGCATGATTACATTGATGAACTCGGAGTCGGCCAAAACCATCCGGGCATCGAAGGACAAACCACACTGGCCATGCGACTGCACGAGGCCGGCTACCAGACCGGCTTGTGCGGGAAGTGGCATCTGAATCACTTCCGACACCGACCTGCCGGGTTCGACACCTGGTTCACATTGGCCAATG
>CAZEQV010000088.1:0-11671 GCA_964514435.1 uncultured Verrucomicrobiota bacterium | reverse complement strand
ACGTCCGGTGTTGAGATAGTCTTTGATGCCTTGTTTGCCGCAAATAGTGCCGCCGGTTGGGAAATCCGGTCCCTTGATGATCTTGGTGATGTTCTTGATGTCCGTTTCGGGCTCATCAATCAACAGACAACAGGCGTCAATGATCTCGGTGAGGTTGTGCGGCGGGATGTTCGTCGCCATGCCGACGGCAATGCCGGTGCTGCCGTTGGCCAAGAGGTTCGGGAATCGGGCCGGCAAAACGACCGGCTCCTGTTCCTTCTCGTCGAAGTTCGGCTGAAAATCCACCGTGTCCTTGTCGAGGTCAGCCAACAACTCTTCCGCAATCTCCTCCAACCGGCATTCGGTGTACCGGTACGCTGCCGCCGGATCGCCATCAATCGAACCGAAGTTGCCCTGCCCGTCAATGAGCGGATATCGCATGACCCAGTCCTGCGCCATCCGCACCAGCGTGTCGTACACGGACGCGTCGCCGTGCGGATGGTATTTGCCCAACACTTCACCGACCACTTTGGCGCATTTGGTGTAAGGCCGATTGTGCAGCAACCCGATCTCGCGCATCGCATAGAGCACGCGCCGATTCGAAGGCTTCAATCCGTCACGCGCATCCGGCAAGGCGCGTCCGACGATGACTGACATTGAATAATCAATGTAAGCCTGCTGCATCTGTTCACTGATATTGACCGGTGTGACTTTTTCATTCTGTGCGTACATAGTGTTTTCCTTTGAGTTAATAAATTACAGGCGACTGCGCTGTGAACGCCAAGTGTCGGCCAAGAGCCAAGTTGTTTCGCCGGGCAGAAGAACTTCCCAATCCCTCCAACCATTGCGAGCTGTCTTGGTTGCTTTAACACTCGCCGCCGAAAACGATGAGAACTGCCCAAGTTCGGACACCGACAGTTCGCCGCGCTCAACACGGCCGGAGAACTTCTTCCCCTTGTACGTGAATCGGCATTCCGTCCCATCAGGAGGTAACGTACTTGAAGTTTGCCGCCGTCCTGTCCCATTATCTGGTGGGGGCAGTGGAGGGGGAGACTCCCGCCTTGTTCCAAAATCGCCAATGAACTTGGTTGCTTTTTCTAAGCTAACGACGATACCGGCGCGAGCAACAACATCTTTGAGAGCTTGAGGTAAGCTTGGATAGGGTGGGTCGAGGATGATACGCCTAGCTTCCGGCAATGCGTCCTCCATCGCTCGCTGTTCCCGACTGAGTTGTAGATAGGCTCTCGCTTCCTGTTCAGAGTTGCCAGTTTCCACTGCTTCTCGCGACAAGAACCTAGCGAAATCCTGCTCCAAATCGTCCAGCTTCTGTTCGGTTAGGTTAATAATCTTAAAACACTTGGTGGCGAACTCGCCGCCTGCTTGAGAGTGATAGAAACGCCACATCTGTCCGTCCGAAATAATCGAGAATAATGCAGTGTTGTTTCTATTGTAGTCTCGGAGTTGGCGTTCCACCTGACTTAAGGCACCCTCCAATTTGCCGAGAGCTTTGACTTCAATGAAAACCGCCGGTTCGTGTGGTGTCAGGAAGAGCGCCACATCAATTCTGGTTTGATCTTCGTTCGGAAGCACAGGGAACTCTAGACTAACTTCATTCGGATTCCAGATGTCCCAGCCGAGAGCCTGAAGGATTCGGAGCACGATGCAAACGCGAACGTGTTCCTCGTTCCGGTAGACTCCTATCGCGATTTTGCCTTTGATGTCTTCGAGAACTGGCTTCATTGGGATACACTCCTAGTGTCTGTCATTCCGAACGCAGTGAGGAATCTCTTGCCGTAGGTCAGAGATTCTTCGCTTCGCTCAGAATTGCAGTGATGGGGGTGGCCGTTCATCGCGGCGCTTTCACTTTACCGGCCGGCACGAGGACGACTTTGCCGTTGCGCCAGACGGCGAGCGGCAGGCGTTTTTGGCGATGCTCGACGATGACTTGCGCCACCGCGTCGCGCAAAGCGCACTCGGCGCTGGCAGTGAGGTCCAAGCCTGCGGGTTTGAGTTTCTTCTTCATGGTTGCTCCTTGGAAAGACGTGCGAAAAACTCCGGGTTGACGATCTCTAATTGGCCAGCAATTTCACGATAGATAAGTTGGGATATTGTTTCCGAATTGTCGAATACCAGAATTGAATCCCATAGGTTACGGTACTCACCAAACAAGTTGCGGATGCTTTTCCTGAAACGACGGCGGATCACGTTCTCCGGTACGTTGTGGCCACCTTCCCGGACGCGGAGGGCGACTCGTTGCAGCGAGAGTTCCACGCTACGGAGCCAGAGGAAAATCACATGAATCTCGTAGCCGCGCTGTTTGAGCTGGCGGAAGAGCCGGAGGTAACTCCGCCCCGACAAGGTCGTCTCAAATCCAAAATCGTGGCGCTGTGCTGACAATGTGTAAATCTGTCGCAACATCAACCGACCCGCGGGTATTGCTGCCGTTTCCGGTCGCAGCGGCGATAGTCCCCCGGCGATTAAATCTGCATTGATGAACTCCAGACAATCCCGGTAGCGCGGCAGGAACTGCCGGGCAAACGTCGTCTTGTCGGCTCCGTTCGGTCCGGCAATGACGTAGAGTTGCGGATGGCGCGAGGCCAAGCTCATCAATCGAGTTGCTCCAGTTCTTGGGCATCCAGTAAATCCTGTGGGCGGCCGGGCGCGTGCTTGGCGCGAATTAAATCTTGCCGGCTGATGATGGGGATCTGAATTCCACCGTACATACTGTGTTTACGGCTCTTCCATGCTTCAGCAAACTCAACACCGGTAATGCCCATCATGATATCGAACCGGTTTGGTTTGATGTCGACTTGATAGACAAGTTTCTGGTCAGTGAACGAGGACGACGTCACGTCCTGCAAGGGCGCGCCAAAGACTGTCAATGCACGCCACACCCGCTGGGCATTCTCAGGTGTGGGACTAACCCACACGTCTAAATCCTTCGTGAATCGTGGTCGTGCGTAAAACATGACAGCGTGTGCTCCGACTACCAGATACTCAACCTGGCAATCGTTGAATGTGCTGAACAGATCTTTGAAGTCTTGGTTGACTGCCATCACCACCTCGAATTGCGTCCACTTCACCAACCATTTCCCATGCAGCGCTGAAACGTCCCTCAGCGCCGACTTTGCGCCAGAACTCTCGGTCCAACTGGTCGGAGTCTCTTGATCCCATCCTGACAAATCGGCCCGTTACTTTGCGGCGCTCGCTCATAGTCCGCGTGCCTTCTCACACATCCAGATTGCGGACAGCGAGCGCGTTGTCTTCGATGAATTGGCGGCGTGGCACTACGTCGTCGCCCATCAACACTGTGAAGATGTTGTCGGCATCGGCCGCGTCGCGCAATTCAACTTTGAGCATTTTGCGCTTTTCAGGATCCATCGTGGTTTCCCAGAGCTGTTCCGGGTTCATTTCGCCAAGACCTTTATACCTCTGAATGACCATCCCGCGTTTGCCGGTTTCTTTGATCTGTTCGAGAATGGCCGGTATGGAATGAATCGGCGTGCGGGTTTCGGCAACCGCTGCCTTCGCCTTCTTGCCGTCGGTCGCTTTCTCCTCGCCCACTGACGTTCCACCCTCGATCAGTTCGAACAATGGCTCCTCTTGCGCCGCATAGTGGTCAATGTCGAACCCCTTTTTGGACAATGACTCGATGACGGCTTTGATGCCGTTGGTTTCAAACAGCTCGATTGGCTTGATGTGGGTGGTCTTGCCGTTCTCATCCTGCCGCGCCTCCCCGTTTGCCTCTTCGGAATCGTCCAGAGTGCCGCCGTTGGCTTCGATGATCTTCGCCAGTTCCTTGTCGTTACGGGCAAACTCGTACCGCGTGCCGGTCGCGTCCTTGATGCGCACAACGTGCGTGGGCAGCGCACCGGTCTTCTCGTCACGCGCGGCCAGATAGCTCTCAAACTCCGCACCCCGCCGCTGAACGCTGTCAGCCAGCTTCTGCAATTCCTGCAACGACTCAAGAATGCTGATCAACGCCTGGCCGCTGAACTCTTTCTTGTCGCGCAGCCGGTACAGTCGGGCGTCTTCGGCGCCAAGCTCCGTGAGGATCCGGCTGAGTTGCTCCTCGTTGTCTATGTATTCTTCGCGTTTCTTGCGTTTGATTTTGTAAAGCGGCGGCTGCGCAATATAAATATGTCCGCGCGTGATCAATTCCGGCATCTGCCGATAGAAGAACGTCAGCAGCAACGTGCGGATGTGTGAACCGTCCACGTCGGCGTCCGTCATGATGACCACGCGATGGTACCGGAGTTTGTTGATGTCAAACCCGCCATCGCCTTCGTTCTTGCCGAAGCCGGTGCCGATGGCCGTGATCATGGTCCGTATCTCTGTGTTGTTGAGAACCTGATCCAAGCGGGCTTTCTCCACGTTGATCAGTTTGCCGCGAATGGGCAGCACAGCCTGGAATTGCCGGTTGCGCCCCTGTTTCGCCGAACCACCGGCGCTGTCACCCTCGACGATGTAGAGCTCGCAGAACTCCGGATTGCGCTCGGAGCAATCCGCCAGTTTGCCGGGCAATCCACCGCCGGTCAGGGCTCCTTTGCGCACGGCTTCGCGCGCTTTGCGGGCCGCCTCTCGGGCGCGGGCTGCTGTGAGCGATTTGTCCACGATCCGCCTGGCCACGGGCGGGTTTTGTTCGAGAAATGTCATCAACCCCTCGTACACGATGGAGGACACGATGCCCTCGACTTCGCTGTTGCCGAGCTTGGTCTTGGTCTGACCCTCAAACTGCGGATTTGGAACATTGACGCTGATGACCGCCGTGAGACCTTCGCGGAGATCGTCGCCGGTCAGCGACGGATCTTTTTCCTTCAGCAGATTGTTGCTCTTGGAATACTGGTTGATGGCGCGCGTGAGAGCGGTGCGGAACCCGCTGAGATGCGTGCCTCCCTCAATGGTATTGATGTTGTTGGCGTAGCTGTAAATCGAATCGTTGTAGCCCTCGTTGTACTGCAGCGCCACCTCGGCCTGGATACCATCTTTCTCTTTGTCCAGGTAAATGACTTTGGGATGCAACGGCTCTTTGGCCCGGTTGATATGCTTGATGAACTCCTCGATGCCGCCGTTGAACTTGAAGGTGTCTTCCTTGTTGGTGCGCTCGTCCTTCAAGGTGATGACGATGCCGCGGTTCAGGAACGCAAGCTCGCGCAGCCGGTTGGCCAGGATCTCGTACTTGTATTCGCAAACCGGGAAGATTTCGCTGTCCGGCTTGAATGTGATCTTCGTGCCGGTCGTCTTGGCCTTGCCGATCACTTCCAGTTTCGACGCCGTCTTGCCGCGTTTGAACCTCATGTGATGGACCAGGCCGTCGCGGCGCACTTCCACTTCGAGCCACTCGCTCAACGCGTTCACGCACGTCACACCCACACCATGCAACCCACCGGAAACTTGATAGGCTTTCTTGTCAAACTTGCCGCCCGCGTGCAACACGGTGAGCACCACTTCGACTGCGGGCTTCTTTTCCGTCTTGTGCATGTCAACGGGGATGCCGCGCCCGTTGTCGGAAACCGTGATCGAGTTATCTACGTGGATAATCACATCCACGTTGGTGCAAAAACCGGCCAGGGCTTCGTCAATCGAATTGTCCACCACTTCATAAACGAGGTGATGCAGACCTCGCTCGCTGGTGTCGCCGATGTACATCGCGGGACGTTTGCGGACAGCCTCAATGCCTTCGAGCTTTTGAATCTTATCGGCGGTGTAATCAGAGCCAAGTGGCTTCATGGAAATTTCTTTCTTCTGATTCTTGGAATCCATCACGGTTGTTTCGGACATACTTTGTACCCCCTCCTTGATTGTTTCATTATATGAAATCCGGTTACGTAATGCAACCGTTATTATCGTAATTAAAACACACGTAACCGTGCTTGGATTAACAATTTCCACAAACAGTCAAAACCCTCAGAAACCCACTTGACGAAGACCAATTCCTGATATATCATTAGTAACATAAGTTTATTACTCATGATTTATCATGAAGCTCCCAATCAAAACCGATTACGCATGCAGAGCGGTCGAAGCGCTCTCGCTTCATCACCCAAACATCCGACCATTGCGGATAGAGGAGATTGCCGACCGCGAAGCCATACCGGCTAACTACTTGATCCAGATTCTCATCGAATTGAAGAACAATGGCCTGATCCAGAGCCGCAGAGGCAAGGCAGGGGGATATACCCTTGCCAAGCATCCGCGTGAAATCTCCGTGGGCGATGTTGTGCGTGCTGTCGAGGGCGAAGTTGTGGAACTTGCCGGCCTGCGAGCCTCAAATTCACCGATCGAAATTCAACGCGCTTGGCGCAAAATACAATCCGCAGCCGAAGAAACCGCCGACAGCATCACGTTTGACCAGATCTGCGCCGAGGCAAATGGCCGTAATCAGATGTATTACATCTGATCATATTTTGGTATATCCACGTTCCACCCCAGAACCATTAACTCACAACCAACCATTTGCCTGGAGGAAAAACATATGGCAGTCAAAGTTCGCATTCCCACACCGCTGCGGAAACTGACACAAGACAAGGACGTCGTCGCTGCAACCGGCAAGACCATCCAAGACATCATTGATGATCTGGAAAAGAACCATCCTGGCTTGAAAGAACGCCTCTGCGACGACAAGGGCGAACTCCGTCGTTTCGTCAACATCTACCTCAATGACGAAGACATCCGATTCGCCCAAGGCAGACAAACCGCTGTCAAGGATGGCGACGAAATCTCCATCATACCGGCCATCGCCGGCGGGAGCCGGTAAACCCGCATCACGAGCTTGCGTCAACGGTGAAGTTCACACCACAAGAAATCCTGACCCTCGCGGAGCAGTTTGAAACGCAGACGCCCCGCGATGTGCTCCAATGGGCGGCTGACAACTTCAGTCCCCGTCTGGCCATCTCTTCCGCCTTCGGGCCGGAAGGACTTGTCATCATTGACATTGCGATGCGCAAGGTTACCCCCCGCCCCGGACTGTTCACAATTGACACCGGCTTCCTGTTCAAAGAAACCCAGGATCTCATCCAGAAAGTGGAACAAGAATACGGCATCACCGTCGAGCGACTACACCCCGAACTCTCCCCTGAACAGCAAGCAGAGAAGTTTGGCCCCGAACTGTTCCGGCGCGAACCAGACAAATGCTGTCACATGCGCAAGGTGCTTCCCTTGCAGAAGAAACTGCGCGAACTCGACGCCATGATTACCGGCCTGCGCCGGTCGCAAGGTCAAACCCGGCAATCCGCCCGGATCCTTCAGTTACAGGAAACACCCGACGGGCACCGGTACGTGAAGATCAACCCGTTGGCTGGCTGGACGAAAGAAGAGGTTTGGTGGTATATCATCAGCCATCAACTTCACTACAATCCCCTCCACGATCACGGCTACCCGAGCATCGGATGCACGCCTGATTGCTGCACTCGCCCGGTCGCCGATGGCGAAGACGAGCGTGCCGGCCGCTGGGCGGGCACAGAAAAAAAAGAGTGCGGTTTGCACACGTTTGCCGCCAATATCTGAAAGAACATCTATGGATCACCTCACCAAACTCGAGCAGCAAAGCATCTTCATCATCCGCGAGGCGTTCAACAAAATCGAACGCCTCGCCATGCTCTGGAGCGTCGGCAAAGACTCGCAAACGATCCTCTGGCTCGCCCGCAAGGCGTTCTTTGGCCATGTCCCCTTCCCCTGCGTGTTCATGGAAACCAGCTACGACATGCCCGAACTCATCGAGCTGCGCGACCGCTTGACGAAGGAGTGGAAACTGAACCTCGTCATCGCCCGCAACGATGCCGCCCTCGCGCAGGGCATGAACCACAAACTGGGCCGCGTCGTCTGCTGCTCGGCGCTGCTGAAAGAAAATCTCAAGAACATCGTGGAACGGGAAAATTACGGCGGCCTCATCGTCGGTGTCCGCCGCGATGAAGACCCGACACGCGCCAAGGAACGCTATTTCTCGCCGCGGGACAAGAACATGGAATGGAACGTCGAAGACCAGCCACCGGAACTCTGGGACCAGTTCAACACCGACCTGGCCGGCGGCACACACCTCCGCGTTCATCCCCTGCTTCATTGGACCGAAATGAACATCTGGGAATACGCCCAACGCGAAAACATCCCCAATGTTCCGCTCTACTTCGCCAAGAACGGCAAACGCTACCGGTCGCTCGGATGCGTGCCCTGCACCTACTCGATTGATTCCGACGCCGACACCTATGACAAGATCCGGGAAGAACTTCGCCACACCAAGCGCAGCGAGCGCAGCGTCCGCGCCCAAGATCAGGAAAGCGAAGATGCCTTCGAGAAGCTTCGCCGCGACGGCTACATGTGAGCAACCTAGAAAACCTTTTTCCATGCAAACATCTCAATCCACCGAACAACTCAAGATCGTAATCGTCGGTCATGTTGACCACGGCAAATCCACCCTAGTTGGCCGTCTCTTCCACGACACCGGCTCGCTGCCGGAAGGCAAACTCGAAAAAATCAAAGCCTCCTGCGAACGTCGCGGCATGCCCTTCGAATGGGCGTTCATGATGGACGGCCTTCAAGCCGAACGCGACCAGAACATCACCATTGACACCGCCCAGATTTGGTTCCAAACGAAAAAACGCCAATACGTCATCATTGACGCGCCCGGTCACAAGGAGTTCCTCAAGAACATGGTCACCGGCGCGGCCAACGCGGAAGCGGCGCTGCTGCTGATAGACGCCAACGAAGGCGTGCAAGAGCAATCGCGCCGGCATGGTTTCCTCCTGCATCTGCTGGGCATCCGGCAAGTGGCCGTCATCGTCAACAAGATGGATCTCAAGGGCTACAACCGCGACACCTTTCAATCCATTGAGAAAGAGTACCGGGACTTCCTGAGCCAGCTCGGTGTCATGCCCAAGCTGTTCATACCCATCTCCGCCGCTAACGGCGAGAACGTGGCTTCTCGTTCCCCACACATGCCCTGGTACAACGGTCCGACTGTCTTGGAAGCTCTCGACCATTTTGAAGTCGCCACCAGAGACGAGCACCTGCCGCTGCGATTCCCCATCCAGGATGTCTATCGCTTCGACACCCGTCGCATCCTCGCCGGCCGGATCGAGTCCGGCACGCTGCGCGTTGGGGACAAATTGATGTTCTCGCCCCGCAACAAGATCAGCACCGTCAAGTCCATCGAGAACTGGCCCGGCAACCCAACTGGCTCTGCTTCCGCCGGCATGTCCGTCGGCATCACGCTCACCGAACAAATCTTCGTTGAACGCGGCCAAATGGCTTCGCTCGAACAGGACGCCCCCATCGAATCCGACATTTTCAACGCCAAACTCTTCTGGCTCGGTCGCCAAAACCTTGAAATTGGCCGTCGCGTAAAACTGAAACTCACCACACAAGAAATCGAGTGCCACATTCAATCCATCGAGAAGATTGTGGATGCCTCCACGCTCGCGGAGATTGATCCCAAGACCCGCAACCATATCGCCCGCAACGATGTCGCGGAGATCACCATCCGCACCAAAACCCCGGTCGCGTTCGACAACTACGATCGCATTATCCCCACAGGCCGCTTTGTCATCGTGGACAACCGGCAAGTGTGCGGTGGCGGCATCATCTCCAAGGGCGAGTACCCCGACCGGCGCGACGTTCTCAGCGGCATCAAAAGTCAGAACATCTTCTGGACAACCGGCAAGGTCACCCGCGAAGCCCGTGAACGCCGCAACAAACACAAAGGCGCCGTCCTCTGGCTGACCGGGTTGTCCGGTTCCGGCAAGAGCACCATCGCCACCGAGCTCGAACGCGAACTGTTCAACATGGGAATTCATGTGTACGTCCTCGACGGCGACAACATTCGCCATGGCCTCAGCGCCAACCTCGGATTCAGTCCCGAGGATCGCACGGAAAACATCCGTCGTGTGGGCGAAGTCGCCAAACTCTTCGCCGATGCCGGTACCCTGGTCATCACCGCCTTCATCTCCCCATACCGGGATGATCGCCGTCTTGTTCGCTCCATTCTTGGCGAAGGCGAGTTCCTCGAAGTCTATATTTCCGCCCCACTGGCCGTTTGCGAACAACGCGATCCCAAGGGCCTCTACAAGAAGGCCCGCGCCGGCGAAATCGCCAACTTCACCGGCATCAGCGCCCCCTACGAGCCGCCGCTGGCGCCGGAACTCACCGTTCACACCGACAAACAAACCCCCAGCGAAAGCGTCGCCCAGATCATTGATTTCTTGAAGCAAAAGCACATTGGCGAAGACTACAGCGTCTGACCGAGGCAATGTCACATGAGCCAACCGGGCACACGAACCGCAGAAAAACTTCATTCACCGCTGGTGCGCCAGTTCTCGGTCTTCTTGCAAAACAAGGTCGGCGCTCTCCACGAACTGACGCGAACCCTCGGTGCCGCTTCGGTTCACATCTGCGGACTTTCCGTTGTGGACACGGCCGACAGCGCCGTCATCCGCATGGTGGTGGATGACCCTGATCACGCCCGGTCAGCCATGGAAGATGCCGGCATCCCGCACTCCGAATCCACGCTCGTCGTCGTGGAACTGCCCCAAGGCCCAGAAAAACTCGCGGCCATGCTCCGCCAACTTGTTGCCGCAGAGGTCAACCTCCAGTACACATACTCTCTGATGGTCCGCCCGCACGACAAAGCCTGTCTGGCGCTTCACTGCGAAGATCCCGACTACGCCCGCGAAGTTCTCACCAAGGCCGGTTACGCCGTGCTCTCGCAGCATGACATCTCCCGGTAAACCACAAGGACAGCCGCCATGACCACGCCCACCAGCTCGCCCGTCGGACTCGCGATGATCATCTGCGACCAGATCATCGAAGACGTTCAAACCCGCAAGAAATCCCTCATCGGCATCTTCAACCAGATCGGCTCCACCGTCTTCCCCTGCCGGCATCCTCAACTCAGCGTGTTTGTCGCCCTCACGGAAGGACGCGGCCAGGCCACCGCCAAACTCCGCATCGCCAACGAACAAACAACCACTCCCGTCGCCGAGATCAACGGCCAGATCCAGTTCCCCGACATCCATACCGTCGTCGAACTCAATTTCAACCTCGTCGGCCTTGTGTTCCCGGAACCCGGTCTCTACAGCATCGAGTTCTACTGCGACGACATTCTCCTGCTCGAACGCCGGTTCCACGTCGTCAAAGTGAAAGAACCGCCCAAGGGTCCGCCGCCTGCCGAGCTTTGATCACTTCGGCGCCGGCAACGTCCGCAACAGCTCTTCCAGCTCTTCCCGGGGACCGTCATGATGCTGTGCCACGGCCAGACCATGCGCGTGCTCCCATACTTGGCGCGCCTCCACCGCCTCACCAGTCGCCGCCAGGCACTTGCCCAACAGAATATGCGCCACCATCCAATCTGACTTCTTTTCGCATAACGGTCGGAGATGCTCCCGCGCACCGGCCAAGTCTCCGGCATCCACCAACGCCTGCGCCAAACTGAACCGTGCCAAGTCATTGCCTGGGAACTTCGCAACCAACTCCCGCGCCTTTTCGATTCGTTCGTTGCTCATACAATACCGGGTTTGTTACCTTAGCGCCCCGTGCAAAGCAAGTTCTACAGCCCCGACGAACATCGCGCCGATAAAGTCAACAAACTCTTCACCGCCATCGCCCGCCGGTATGACCTGCTTAATGATGTGATGACCCTCGGACTCCACCGGCTTTGGAAGCGCCGCTTGGTCAAACTAGCCGGACATCCCCCGTCCGTCCT
>CAZEQV010000087.1:0-11679 GCA_964514435.1 uncultured Verrucomicrobiota bacterium | reverse complement strand
TGTCCCGAAGGAGTCGAGTTCGATGCCAAAGACGGTCAGCCGGTCAGATTGATTTTTCTGATCGGCACTCCCAGGGCAATGGTCACCGAGTATCTGCGCGTCGTCGGCAATCTGGCTCGATTGCTCCGGCAGGATGAGGTTCGTCAAAAACTGTTGGAGGCACCAGATGAAGAGAGCTTCATCAACGCCATCGTGGAAGCGGAATCCTGACCGGCCCGATCAGATGTTCTGCTTGGCGAGATAGCGTTCGGCATCAATCGCCGCCGCGCATCCCGTGCCCGCCGCCGTGATGGCCTGCCGGTAGGTGTGATCCACACAATCGCCGCAGGCAAAGATGCCCGGCACGCTTGTGTACGTGCTCGGTGCTTTTGTCTTGATGTAGCCCAACTCGTCCAATTCCAGTTTGCCCCGGAATATCTTGGTGTTCGGCTCATGTCCAATGGCCACGAACACGCCCTGACAGGGAAAGACGCTCTCTTGGCCGGTCTTGACGTTCTTCACTCGGACACCCGTCACCTCGTTCTTGGCCACGTCGAGCACTTCGGTCACGACGGAATCCCAGAGGAATTGGATCTTGGGATTTTTCCTGGCGCGTTCCTGCATGATGACCGAGGCGCGTAGTTCGTGGCGGCGATGGATGATCGTCACCTTGCTGGCAAACCGTGTCAGAAAAGACGCGTCTTCGATGGCGGTGTCGCCGCCGCCAATGACCACAACTTCCTGGTTGCGAAAGAACGCGCCGTCACACGTCGCACAAGAGCTTACCCCCCGTCCGAGTAGTTTCTTTTCCGATTCCAAACCGAGGTACCGGGGACTGGCACCTGCCGACATGATGATGGTTCTGGTTTCGACTTGCTTCTCCTCATCAATGGTCATGACCAGTGGATGACCGGTCACGTTGACATCGGTGACGCAGCCGCGCTCAATGCGCGCTCCGAACTTGACCGCTTGCTCACGCATTCGCTGCATGAGCACCGGACCCTCCACGCCCTCCGGAAAGCCGGGATAGTTTTCCACCAGTGTCGTGGTGCTGAGCTGGCCGCCGGCCAGATCGCCTTCGACAACCAGCGGTTGAAGATTGGCGCGTGCCGTATAAACGGCGGCCGTCAACCCCGCGCAACCGGTACCGATGATGACAACGTTTTCCATGATTGATCCTGAATGTGTGATGAATGCTTGTGAGTGCCGTGTGGACGAATGCACAGCCTAGAGTCCGAAGCGGGAATCGGTCAAGGGGGAAGCCCTTACCGGCGCGGAACACGGGAAGGCCCGCGCGGTGACATTCCCTTGGCGCTCTCTCGCCGCAATTCATCGGCCATGATCAAGGCCCGGGCCACATCCACGAGTTTCTTGTTTTGATTTCGCGCCGATTTCTGGAGGGTCAAATAAGCCGTTTCCTCATCAATTCCCGCCTCGCGCATCAACAATCCCTTCGCGCGCTCGATCAATTTGCGCGACTCCAATGATTCGTTCAGATCGTGGACTTTTTGCTCCAACTGCCGGGCTTTGGCGAAATTGCCCAGAGCCACTTCAATGGCCGGGGTGATTTGGTTCGCGGTGAACGGTTTGACCAGATACGCATGGGCGCCGGCATCGGCAGCCTGACTTCCCAGTCCCGATTCGCTATGGGCGCTCAGGATGATGACAGGTGTCGGATTTTGTTCTTTGATGAGACGGGCCGCTTCCAATCCATCCATCTGCGGCATGCGAATATCGAGAATCACCAAGTCAGGTTTGAGCTCACAAGTCATCTTGACCGCTTGTTCGCCGTCGGCGGCTTCACCCACCACTTGATGTCCCATGGTCGTCAGCACCTTGCGCATCAGCATCAAGGTCAGCCCGTCGTCATCCGCAATCACTACCCGTAATGGTTTCATATTTCCTCGTGTTCAAGAATGCGATTGTGCGCTCAAAACGGCAACCTTTTCTTCCATCCACTCGACGGAATCGTCGTCCACAGCGACATGGAAAACCAATTCCGCGTTCAATCCGCAGTCCACATTTTGAAGTTGGAGTTTTCCCCGCAAGTTCACCTGTGCCAGTTGGTGGATGATATTCAATCCCTGCCCGGCAAGCTGGCGCCAATCCTTTTCGGCAAGTCCGCCGCCGTTGTCCCAATAGCTCAGTTTTACCTGTTGAGCTTGTTGCACGCATTTCACCCGCACGCGAACCGGTCCCCCGTCACCAGGATGTCCGTGCTCAATGGAGTTCGAGATCAATTCGTTGACAATCAGCGCGAGCGCCACGGCTTGCTCGGAACTCAACCAGATGCGTTCCACTTCGAAGTGAACGTCCGTCTTGCCGGCTGCCGAAATGGCATGGCTCACCAAGCCGTGGGCAATCGTGCTGATGATCGTCTGTGCGTTCACCTTCTCCGGCATGTCACAGCTCAAGAGGTTGTGCACCTGCGCAATCGCATGGATCCGGGTGATGGCTGCTCGCAGGTGCTGGGATGACAGTTCATCGGGAGAAGCGGCCACTTGAAGCTGGAGCAATCCGGAAACCATCTGCAGATTGTTCTTGATTCGATGATGAGCTTCTTCGACGAGCAATTCGAGCAACCGGTTTTTCTCGGCCAAGTCATGAAACAGTTGTGCGTTGTCAATCGCAACGGCAGCCCGGTTGGCAAACGCTTCCAGCAACTCCAGGTCGGAGGGCGCAAATTCCTGTGATGATCCTTCCCAGCGGGTGAGTCCCAGTCCGCCAATCAGTTGATCCCGTGAAACAAGCGGCACGAACAACAGTGAACGGATGTCCGCCTGTTTGAGGATGGGACTGTACCCAAGCCGCGCCACTTCCTGGCGGCTGAAAATGCTTCCTTGCCGGTGGCCGCGAATCTGGCCGAGCAGCCCTTGGCTGGCCGGAAATCGTGACCCGATCAGTTGAGTGAACTCGGCCGTGGCCGACACAACCGTTGCTTCATCATTGGCCGCGTCGTAGCGAACAAGATAGGCGGCATCGGCGCGCAACAGCTTTGCCGCCCGATCCAGAATCCGCCCGAGCAACGGCGAGAGTTCCAATCGCTGCGCCGAGCCGCTGCTGATGTCCACGAGGGCATTGAGTTTTTCGTTTTCTTGAACCTGCGCCTCGTACAAACGAGCGTTGGAGAGAGCAATACCAAGTTGATTGCCCATGGCGGTAACCATGTCCGCCGGTTCCGTTGTGGACTCGATGACATGACGACTGATCAATCCCAATGTTCCCAACACGGCTCCACGCACACGCACCGGCACCACAATCACGGACCGGTATCCGGCCTGAGCCAGGGGCAAATGGCCGATTTTCTGTTTGGTGGTCAGGTTGCCGATGGTCGCCGGCTCTCCGGATGCCGCCACCATGCCGAAGATGCCTTGTCCCCAATCCTGTTCCCGCAACTGGATGACAATATCGGCCGGCAAGCTGATGTGTTGGTAGAGATTCAATTTTGTGCGGTCGTTGCTGGCCAGATGAATGCAGGCGCCATCCATGCCGGTGGTTTCCAACGCCACTTCGAGCGTGTTGCGGGCAATCTCCTCGATTTTCAATGATGAATTCGCCACTTCCGCGAGCAACGTCAAGGCTGAGAGCTGACGGTTCCGCCGCAGAAGCTGCTGCTGCCGCTGTCGGGCTTCGGTGACTTCGCGGACAACAAATTGCAGTTCATTGACCCGGTCGCCTTCCCGTGAATAAACGCTGGCGTTGCATTGCAGGTAAATCCATTCACCGTCCTTGCGGCAAAACCGGTACTCCATGTTGTGCACCGGCATTCCTTGGAGCAGTCGCGCCAGGGCTGTTTGATAAGCGATGTGATCGTCAGGATGGATCCTCTCCAGAATGCCGCGCGCCGCCAGCTCTTCTGTGGTGAATCCGAATATCCGGTGAAACGCCGAATTCGAAAAACGCGGAACTGCGTCGGCGCCGGTAATGTAAATGGCGTCATCGGAGTTCTCGACCATGGTCCGGTACTGTTCTTCACTCGCCCGAAGATCGGATTGCAGTTGCGCTTGAGCCAGGGCGTTGCCGATCTGATTCGTGAAGACTTCCACCAAATCTATGTCGGCGCGGGGAAACTCGCGTTCCCGGTAAACACCCAACACCAAAACCGCCAGGACATTGGCACGGATGCGAATCGGGGCCAGCACACAGCGGCGAAACCCTGCCCGGGCTGTTTCACCGCGAAACAGCCGGTTCGTGGGACGAAAATCTTGCGCCACACGAATTTCACCCTCCAACGCTTTGTCCACGTCAAGATCGGCGCCCTTCGTCACCGTCCGGGCCTGCCGGGCAAAGGATTCGGACACACCGCGGTGCGCGAAAAGTCGCAGGCCCACCAACGAGGTGTCCCAGTGATACAACGCCGCCGCGTCGAGATGCATCACGGCCAGAATCGCATCGAGCGCATTGTCCGCGATTTCCCTCAGATCAAGGCTTCGATTGACGGCGTCCGCCACAAAGTTGATGGCGGTCAGGCGGGGGTCTCGCCGTTGTTCGCGCTCGCGACCGATGGACTCAAATATCTTCATGCCGCAACCAATGCCAGGGCACCGTATCAGATTCCACGTGATTTTTCACAGGTTTTCCCGAATACTTTGACCCATGAACAAAGACCGCTTGGAAGAGATTTTTCGGATGCAACAGGAACTCAACCTTCGCATTGGCGTGGACACGGCCCACATGTCTGACGAACAACGCCAGCAATGGTTGCTGAACTATTGCCGCGCGATGAGCCAGGAAGTGGCGGAACTGACAGACAGCGTTCCGTGGAAATGGTGGGCCAAGTACCAGAAGTTCGACCAACAAAACGCGCGCGTGGAGATCATTGACCTCCTTCATTTTCTCGTTTCCACCGCTCAAGTATTGGGAATGACAGCGGAAGATTTTTACTCCGCCTACGCCAAAAAGCATCGGGTCAATCTGGACAGGCAACGGTCCGGCTACGAAAAGAAGGACGAACACGACAGCCGCCACATCTGAAACCAGCATCATTCGCCACAAGAAAAAGGGCGACGCTGACGCGTCGCCCCTTTGTGCAATCTCGTGCTGTGCGTTACTTGGTTTCTGCGGCCGGCTGGGTGGTTTCGCTGGTCGCAGTCTGCTCAAAAGGCGCCGTCACAGCCGTACCGGTCCACTCCAAGAAGACCATTTCCGCAGCATCCCCACCGCGTTGACCAATCCGAATGATGCGGGTGTATCCGCCATTGCGATCGGCATGTTGTTTGGCAACTTGGGTGAACAGTTTGGCCACGGCATCCTTCTGCCGCAAGAAAGCCAGGGCCAGACGGCGATCATGCAGAGTGCCCCTCTTGGCCAATGTCACCATCTTATCCGCATGGCGGCGGGCCACTTTGGCCTTGGCCACCGTGGTGCGGATGCGGCTATGAGCGATCAAGCTGCACACCATGTTAGCCAGCGTCGAACGACGATGCTGGGATTTCATCCCCAACTTGGCTGTGCGTTTGCGGTGTCGCATATTAGGTTCCCTTCTTCAAACTGCAGATTATTTTTCCTTCTCCGCGCTGCCCGCTTCAGCAGGCGCCATCAGCGCGGCTGCCACAACGCTCGCATCAGAGGGTGTTTCCAGAATGGCGGGATCAAACTTCATGCCCAGCGACAGACCAAGCTGAGTAAGTTTTTCTTTGATCTCATTCAAGGACTTTTTGCCAAAGTTCCGGTATTTGAGCATCTCGGCTTCGGTCTTCAGCGCAAGCTGGCCAACGGTGGTGATATTGGCGTTGTTGAGGCAATTCGCAGCCCGAACACTCAGCTCAATCTCGTTGACGCTCATGTTCAGGATCTTCTTGAGCTTGGCTTGTTCCGCGCTGACGCGCTCCGCCGATTCCTCAAACTCGAGCACCACACTCTTATCGTAGTCGCAGAACACCTGCAGATGATGAAGCAGAATGTTCGAAGACTGCACCATGGCGTCTTCGGGCGTGATCCGACCATCTGTCCAAACCTCGATGATCAAGCGGTCATAGTCCGTACGCTGACCAACGCGGGTGTCTTCCACGCTGTAGCGGACCCGGCGCACCGGCGAGAAAAGCGAGTCAATCGCGATGACACCGATCGGCTGATCCGGCTTCTTGTTCTCATCGGCCGGGCAGAATCCGCGACCCACTTTGACTTCCAACTCGGCTTGAAAAGTCATCTTCTTGTCGAGCGTGCAAATGTGCTGGTCAGGATTCAACACTTCCACGATCTGGTCACTCTTGATGTCACCGGCTGTGACCGCGCCCTCCTTGTTTGCTGACAGCAGCACAATGTGCGGGTCCCGGCTGTGAGACTTGAGCAGGACCTTTTTCAGGTTGAGCACAATGTCCGTCACGTCTTCCACGACACCCGGTATGCTTGTGAACTCGTGAGCCGCGCCCTCAATCTTGATGGACGAAATGGCCGCGCCCTCAAGCGATCCGAGCAGCACCCGTCGCAGTGAGTTTCCAATGGTTTGCCCGTATCCGGCCTCAAACGGTTCCGCTGTGAACTTGGCATAGGTTGAGGTGGCCGTAGCGTCGTCACGAACGAGACGCTTGGGTAATTCGAATCTTCCCAGTCGAACTGGCATGGCTTGTATCCTCCGTGAGTTGGGTTCCCCGCGCTCTAGAAACACGGACCGACAACTCAATACTCGTCCCAATGACGAGGTGTTGTATTTGGTTATCTAGAATAAAACTCGACGATCAACTGTTCGTTGACGATGGGCTGGATTTCATCGCGCGTCGGCATCCGCACCACTTGCGCGCGCAACTCATCGCGATTCAGGCTCAGCCATTCCGGTATGGGGCGAATCTGTGAAGATTCCAGACTCTTGGTGACAAGCTGACGGCTCGCCGCCGTGTCCCGCACTTCAATCACGTCTCCAGCACGCACATTGTAGGAAGGAATGTTCACCTTGCGACCATTCACCTTCACATGGCCGTGCCCGGCAAGCTGGCGGGCAAAAGGACGGGTGGTGGCAAAACCCAACCGGAACAAAACGTTGTCCAACCGTGTCTCCAAGAGCTGCAGCAGGGTTTCGCCGGTCACACCACGCTTCTTGCGGGCGATTTCGAACATTCGACGGAATTGTCGCTCCAACAGCCCGTACTGATAACGGAGCTTCTGCTTTTCAACCAAGCCTACCGCGTAATCGCTCATTTTGCGCCGGGACTTTGGACCGTGCTGACCGGGTGGATACTCGCGGCGTTCCAGATACTTGGACGGCCCAAAAATCGGCTGCCCAAAACGACGGCTCATTCTTACTCGTGGTCCCTTGTAACGTGCCATGGAAATGCTCCTCTAATTCTGCCTGATTAAACGCGACGCCGCTTTGGCGGACGACAGCCATTGTGCGGCACCGGTGTCACATCCTTGATCGTGGTGATTTCCAAACCGATGGCTTGCAGAGCGCGAATAGCCGCTTCGCGTCCACTGCCCGGTCCTTTGACCCAAACTTCAATCTCGCGCAATCCGTGCGCCATGCCTTGCCGGGCGGCGTCTTGCGCCACCAACTGTGCCGCATAGGCCGTGCTCTTGCGCGATCCCTTGAAACCAACCCGACCGGCGCTCGACCATCCGATCACGCGCCCCTTGAGGTCGGTAATCGAAACAACGGTGTTGTTGAATGTGGCGAGCACGTGCGCGATGCCCTGGATGACGTTCTTGCTGTGCTTCGAGCGAATGACTTTCTTCGGCGCATCGGACTCGTCGAGAATGCTGGCGGCAGCAGCAGGCGTAGCCGGTGCCGTCGCAGCAGGCGCTGCTTCCGCCGGTGCGCTTGGCTTGGCCTTGGTTTCTTTGGTGTTCTTGGTTTCTTCTGCCATGATGTCCCTTCCGTACTGAAATTACTTTGTTATTCCTTCGGAGCAGCCTTGGTTTCCTTGGCGCGAACAACACCGACGGTTTTGCGCACGCCCTTGCGAGTGCGCGCGTTGGTGGAGGTGCGTTGACCGCGCACCGGCAATCCGCGTTTGTGGCGGATGCCACGGTAGCAATTGATGCTCATCATCCGCTTGATGTTGGTCTGGACTTCGCGACGGAGATCGCCCTCGATCTTGTATCCCTGCAAGGCGGTCGTCAAATGAGACAACTGTTCATCGGTGAGATCCTTCGCCCGAACATCGGGATTGACCTTTGCCTTTTCGCAGACCTCCAATGCCGTTGTGGGTCCGATGCCGTAAATGTAGCGCAATGCGATGCCGATTTTCTTTTGATCCGGTACTTCCACTCCAATAAGTCGTGCCATGACAGTCCTCTACCCTTGCCGTTGTTTGTGGCGGGGATTGTTGCAGATGACGCGCACCACGCCCTTGCGCCGCACTACCTTGCAGCGTTCACACAACCGTTTCACTGATGGTTTTACTTTCATTATTTTCCTTGCTGCCTGCTACTGCGTCCTTCGTGATTACTTCTGACGGAAAGTGATCCGTCCCTTGCTTAAGTCGTAAGGAGACATTTCTACCATGACCTTGTCCCCCGGTACCAGCCGGATGAAATGCAATCTCATTTTGCCGGAAATATGCGCCAAGATCCGGTGTCCATTCGGCAACTCCACCCGAAACATGGTGTTCGGCAATAACTCCACTACTGTGCCTTCGATTCGTATCGCGTCTTCTTTTGCCACGTCAATATTTCCGGCTCACTGTCGGTGACCAACACGGTATGTTCCACATGCACGCTGGGCGAGCCGTCTGCGGTCACCACTGTCCATCCATCGTCCAGCATCATTACTTCACTCGTGCCGTAGTTGATCATCGGCTCGATGGCCAATGTCATGCCCGGCTTCAACTTCGGTCCTTGTCCTGCCTTTCCAAAATTCGGTATTTGCGGTTCCTCGTGGAGTTTCCGCCCTACGCCATGCCCGACAAATTCACGCACCACGGAAAACCCGTTCGATTCCACCACCGACTGAATCGCATGGGAAATATCACCCACTCGCCTGCCGGGTCTCGCTTGTGCGATTCCGGCAGCCAACGATTCCCAAGCCACGGCCAACAGCTTCTGGCAGGCTGGCTCGACCAATCCTACCGGCACCGTGGTGGCATTGTCACCTACATAACCATCCACAATCACACCCACATCCAAGCTCACCATGTCACCGTATTGGATCCGCCGTGTCATGCTGGGAATACCATGCACCACCTCTTCGTTGATCGAAACGCAAAGGTGACCGGGATACCCGCGATAGCCGAAAAACGCACTCGTACCGTTCACCTGCCGAATCAACCGCGCCGCTGCTTCGTTCAACTCCGCCGTTGTCCTGCCGGGTTGAACCATGTCCGCCAAAACAGACAGGATGTCGGACGCCGCGCGGCAGGACATCCGCATCTTTTCGATCTCTTTCAGGTTCTTAATGGGGATCATGCTGCCAACTTCTCCCAAACACGGGAAAACACCAGAGCGCGAGGACCGCTGGCATCCACTGTGCGAAGGATACCGGCCCGTTCATAGTATCGAACGACCCCACCGGTCAACTCACGGTAGATTCGCAGCCGTTCACGCACAGTCTCATCTGTATCATCAGCCCGACGCTGCAACCGTCCGCCACAATGGTCGCATACGCCACCCACACGGGGTGGCGCCAAGTCAGCATGATACAGCGCGCCACAACACTCGCAACCCAGCCGTCCCAACACGCGTCGCACCGTGTCTTCCACCGTGACCTCAAGCAGTATAGCCGCTGTCAGCTTGCATTGTCGCTCCGCCAGCAAACAATCAAACGCCGCTGCCTGCACCTCGGTGCGAGGAAATCCATCCATGATGAACCCCTCGCTGTCGGCCACTTTATCCAGCCAGTCTTTCACAACTTGAATCGTGATTTCATCGGGCATCAACTGCCCCTTATCAATGAACTCGCGTACCGTGTTTCCCACCGATCCGCCTCTGCTAATCATTTCCCGAAACATACGTCCCGTGGACACATGCGACACATCGAGCGCCACGCTCAGGGAACCAGCTTGCGTTCCCTTCCCGGAAGCCGGCGGACCGAGCAACACAATGCGCGGTTTGCCAGACATACGCGCCGCATCGGCTTAGCGACGGCCACGAATCTTGCCTTTGCGCAAGAACCCATCGTAGTGCCGCATGATCAAATGCGATTCGACTTGACGCATGGTGTCCAACATCACACCCACAGTGATCAACAAACTCGTTCCGCCAAAAAAACTGGCCGTCAGATACGGCACTTTGAAATTGTGCGTCAAAATGTAGGGTATCACCGCGATGACCGTCAACGTGACCGCGCCCGCCAGTGTGATGCGTGTCATCACATGATCGAGATAGTCGGCGGTTGGTCGTCCCGGCCTGATCCCCGGCACGTAGCCACCATTGCGCTTCAAGTCATCGGCAATCTGCAACGGATTGAACTGCGTCGCGACCCAGAAATAGGAGAAAAACAGAATCATCAACCCAAACAATGTGAGATACAAAAACTCACCCTCGCCAAGCGCACGCGCCATTTTCTGAAATATCGGGATGTTCACCATCTGGAACAACTTGGCCGGGAAGAGCAATATTGCCTGGGCAAAAATAATCGGCATGACGCCCGAATAATTAATCCGCAACGGCATATACGTCTGTCCGCCACCCATCATCTTGCGTCCCACCATCCGCTGCGCATATTGCACAGGAATCTTGCGCTGCGCTTGTGTAATGGCAATCACACCGGCAATGACGGCTATGGCCATGACCAAGAGCAGGATGGCATGGAGCAGGTTGAATGTGGACTCACCGCCGCCGACCGGGAAGAACAACCGCCACGCCTGCATGATGGCTTGCGGCAACCGTTCCACGATGCCAACGGTGATGATCAACGACATACCATTGCCAATCCCGCGCTCACTGATTTGCTCGCCAATCCACATCAACAGCGCCGTGCCGCTCGTGATTGTCACCACCGTCAAAAACTGAAATCCAAAACCAGGACTCGCCACCAGAACTCCATTGAAACCCGGAAACAACACCTCCGGCTTCTCAAATGACTTGGCCAACAGCCATCCTTGAAAGAGACACAACACAAGGGTCATGTACCGCGAGTATTGAATAATCTTCGCACGACCCGTTTCGCCTTCCTGTTTCATCCGTTCCAACGAAGGCACGACCGCCGTCAACAGCATCATGATGATCGAAGCGCTGATATAAGGCATCACGCCCAACGCAAACACTGCGCATCGTTGCAGCGCGCCGCCGGTAAACAGATCGGCAAGCCCAACCAATCCCACACTGCTTCCACCCATCGCTTGGCTCTGAACCTGTTCCATGTACTGGTTCAACTGGGTCGGATCGACACCGGGACATGGTATGTTGGCCCCCAGACGCGCAATCGCCACCATGCCCAGTGTGAACATGATGCGCCAGCGAAGCTCGGGAATCTTCCAACTGTTGAGAAAGGCGGAGTACATGGCCGGTTACAGTCGCACTAAGAAGCGGACGACTTGGCCTCCGCAATCGCCGCCTTGGAGCGGACACCTGGCAAGGGCAAATCAACACAAGTCCCACCGGCTTTGATGATCTTCTCGCGAGCGGTTCCACTGAACTTTTGGGCTTGGACCGTCAGCCTCCGCGAAAGATTTCCCTGCCCCAAAATCTTGACGCCATCTAGGAGCTTCTTGAGAAGTCCCTTTTCCACCAATGCTGCCGGTGTGACCGTTTCACCATCGGCAAACACATCCAACGCTTCCACATTCACCGTCGCGAGGTTGGTGCGAAATTCATAATTGTTGAAAC
>CAZEQV010000086.1:0-11683 GCA_964514435.1 uncultured Verrucomicrobiota bacterium | reverse complement strand
TCCGCGCTGCGCAAGTTGCCGCTTCCATAGTCAATCAACGCCATCATTGATTTTCAGACTACACACACCATCCATCCCCGGCAAGCGTGGGACGGGTCAAGCTGCCGAAAAAAAGAGCGAACTAACCCCACGGACGCCGCCAAGGCAACCGGGCCAGCATCCGCGTGGGCGCCCCCACGAGCAATTCGTGCAGGAAATCCTCCGTGCTCATGGCGCGCGGCTCCGCCAACCGCATCTGCATCACGACGGCACCGGCCATCACCAACATGATCGCCGCATACGGCAACGTGTACTGGTTCCAATCCCAGCGGCCCCACTGCAGATGCCAGCCGGCCAATGCGTCCACAGTGATCCCCCACACAATCGGCATCAATCCCATGACCATGCTGTTCACCACGCTGAAAACCGCGAAAAACCGGCTCCGGCCTTCCGCCGGTACCGTGCCCATCGCCAACCGGGTGTTGGCCAGATTAAACATGGCCCCGCCGAAACCGGACGTCAGTTGAATCACACTCAAAGCCGCCAGATTCATCGGCACCATCCTGGCCGCCAGTCCCATCCACAGCGCGAAATGCAAAACAAACAATCCGCACGACACCCCCAACAACGGACGACTCCCAATCCGATCAATGGAGCGTCCCGTCAGCCACAAAGCAACCGCCGCCACACTGCTCCACGTCGCCGACATGGCGAGCAACTGCCAGTCTTTGAAATGATGAACATCCCGCAAAAACGGCACCCACAACACCACGCCACCGGCCATGCTCACAAAATAGATAATGTTGAAAATCATCAACCGCCGAAACGCGCTGTGCCCGGCCACCTCACGCCAGTCCACCGACACGCGAGCGCGCCGCCGTTCTTCGGGCACTGGCACGTCGGGGATTCGGCGCAGATAAATCAAGCTCCCGAATCCGGCCACGAAACTCATGACGAAGATCCAACCAAACCCGTTCCCATGACCGAATGGCCCCAGCAGCAGCGCCGTCGCAATCATCGTTCCCAACACCGCCAGCGCGGTGCACATTTGATCTATCGAAAGGTACCGGCCACGCACCGCTTCCGGCACCAAGTTCGTTATCCAGGGCAAGAATCCGGCCGCTGAGAAACCGCGCGAGGTGTTATAGGCAAACAACAAAAACAACATCAGCGCCATCCGCGTCGCCGAATCCAACCGCGCCGGCAGAAATGCGGTCAACGCCATTCCCAAAATGAAAAAACACCGCACCGTCCAGCCCCGCAACACAAACAGCCGGTACCCTACCTCTTCCACAAACCGCGCAGCCGGTATCTGAAAGATGTTCAACAAGGCCGGCAACGCCGCCACGATTCCCAGCACGGTGGCCGATGCGCCAAGCTGTTTGAACCAAAGCGTCATCGGCGTGCCCACCACGATGGAGAACGAGATGGTGTTCAATGCCTGAAACACAAAAGCATTGCCAATCCCGGCCGGCATCGCGGTTGTTTTCCTTTCCGTCATGAAACCGCGCGCCTACCGGCCCGGCTCAGGAGACTTCTCCAAAGCCTCGGCACGCTCGCCGGCAAGCTGGTTGTGCGGATCAACGCGCAAAGCCGCCCGGTACGCCTCCCTTGCTTCGACGACAAGTCCCAACCCTTCGTTGGCCGCCGCCAATCCCAGCCACGAATCCACATGACGGCTGTTCAGTCGCAAGGCGCGTTTGTAGGCGGACACTGCTTTCTGGCACAATTGCGCGCGCTCCTGTTGTTCTTCGGCGCCGGAGCGGTAGGTGCTTTGCACGAGAAAAATCTCGCCGATGCTGGCATGAGCCGACCAACGCCCACGGTCAATTTGCGCCGCTTTGTCGTAGTACACGAGCGCGTGATCCAGTTCCAATGCATCGCGGGCGTCATCGGCCATTTCCATATAATGGTTGGCGCGAAACGTCGGAATCGCCAGCCAGCAGCCGACCCCCAGCGCCACAAGCAATCCGGCCAGCACCGCGAACTTTGTTTGCGAAGACATCGGCAGCCGGTACTCGTCGCGCTGGCCGTTGTCCATCGCCACCGCCAATCCCATGAGCGAAGCCAGGATCATCGCGTTGGCCGGCATGGTCAGGTTCAAATCAATCAAGGACAGCACCAATGCCACGGCAACGGACAGGGCCACACCAACCGAGAATCCGCGTTGCTCGGATGGATTGAGGATTCGGGCCAGTCTCGCAGAATGCCAAAAGAATGCCGCAAACACGGCCACAGTGATTCCAAAACCAATAACGCCATACTGCGCCAGGAGTAACAGCAGGTCGCTATAAGGCGATACCGGATCCACAACCGCGTCCGCGCCGCGATAGGCGGCGTAATACGATTGCCACCCGGCTGAACCAACACCCAACAGGGGATGGTTCAGAATCATGCCGGCAGTGGCCTCCCAGATACCGGGACGGTCAGCAATCATCGGGTCGCTTTGCCAAAGCGCACCGGTCGGTATCGCCCCGGAGATCGCGGCATTCACCGGACGAAAATGCGCCACGCCCACAATGATGACGGCGGCCAGAACCGAGGAGACCACAAACCCGATCACCACGCGCGACGACCCCAGAAATGAACCGCGCCAACGCCACATCATGAACATTCCCAATCCCACCGCCAACGCCAGCCATGCTCCGTATGACTGTGTCATGAACAGTCCGCACCCAATCATCGTCACGCTGTAAAATCCCACAGCTCGTTCGATGGTGTTTCGTTCCAAATAGCCGCGCACCGGCTTGCGCAAGATCAAGTCGGCAATCACCAATGACATGACGATGGACAAGAGGCCGGCAAGGTTGTTCGGATAAACAAACGTTCCGCTGGCTCGACCACGAAACATTTCCGGCCGCCCAAGGTGCAAAACAGAATCTTGCCGGGCAAAAAACTGCCAGAACCCGTAGCCCGTTTCGGCGATGGCCAGCACCAGCAACGCGACCAACACCGCGCGACGATCTCTGGCACGGTAGAGATTGCAGGCCGTCACCATGAACGCAAGCGCGCACAACCAGACTTGGAGAACCTCTTGCCGCGCCTCGAACTCAACCGGTGCGGTGGCGTAACGAACTGTTGCGTACACGACAAACGCCAGGACCGGCCAGTACATGGGAGAACGCACCCACGAGGCCTGTTCGGAAAGGACGATCTTGAGCATCCAGAGAACAGCCAGCAACGCAGCCGTGGCGTACAGCACGACCGCGTAGTCTATCGTGACAGCGCCAAAAGCCAACGTCCCCAGCCAAAGTCCGATGATCAATACAATTAGGATGGCGCCGTTGAGGATTTCCTTCATCGGACAGATTTTACCGGATTGTCGCAACGGCACAAGAAAGGAAAAATCGCCGCGCCTGCGGCGATTCTTCCCAGTGAAAATATATGAAGAGAATGGATCAGGGCGGACACGGCCCAAGAGTGTCCCCATGCGCCAAGTGCGCATCCACTGCCTTGGGAGATACCTGAATTGTGTGACCATTGTGACAAAGCGTAACCTTGGCGGGATGGACGGGAGAACCCTTATTGCGCGAGCCAATTGCCGCGAGAGTCCGGAAGCCGGGCGTGCTCAATGTTCTAACCACCATGGTGCGAGTGATCACTTCGCTCTTGCCAATCGTGACGCCCTTCTTGGCCAAAGCCTTCTCCGGATCAGAGCTGTCGGCAACTCCCATCAGTTGAGCGAGAGTAGTAACAAATGCATCACGTGTTAGCGGACTGTCCATTTTCCAGCCGCCACTGGGTTGAATGTTTTTCGTATTCGCCCAAGCCAGCAAATCACTGGTTGCCAGCGTGCCAGCAGAGCGGCTATCACCGCGAGCCTTGATCAGCCATTTCACGTATTCGCTTTGGGTAATCTGCGAGGCAGCCGTGATATCGCCACCATACACTGAACACTCACTCACCAGAACAGCGCAAGCGAATACACTGACCATAAAAGATTGACAGAGGGATGTTCTCAACTCGCTGACAAAGTGTGTACGCATCATTGTGTTACCTCCGAACGCACTAACTTATAGGTCTGTAGCCCGCACAAGTCAACCGTTAAAGTATGATGATCTGTGTCGTTATTTGGACTAACTTATAGGTCTGTAGCCCGCACAAGTCAACCAGTGAAAACAGGCGCAACAAAATCGTCACTCAATCGCCGCAAGGTTGTCACTCTGCGTCGAGCGTCCCAGATGGGATAGAAAAAGTTTTACCAGAAACACTTTTTAGTTTGACTCACAAACAACCGTCTGCTACTTTACTCGCAGTTGATTCACCAAGACGTGAACAGATGAAGAAATATCCTAATGGGCGAGGGTACTGAAATGTTTTTAATCTCATGTTCTCGATGGGTTCCGGCAAGAGCCTTTGCAGCAGTTGCGGCTACAATTCTTTCGGTTTCTATCACCCAGTCTCAAGCACAGACCAACATCTACTCCGATCCGGTCGGGTTCATTAAACTCAACGTGGAACCCGGTCCTGCTAAGTTCAGCTTTCTGGGACTGGGAATGACTCAAGTGGTGACCAACCGAGGTCTTGTGACAGGTGTGGATGGCAACAAGATTTCAGTCAACAACACACTTGTAGCCGGTGCATTCAATTGGCTGGTGGGGCCACCGACTAACTTCACCCACTTCATCGAGATTACTTCTGGGCCTAACGCTGGGCTGTTCGATGACATTGTGAGCAATGATACGACGGCGGTATTCACAGCCTCTGATATTTCCAGCCTTGTTGCTCAAGGAGATTCCTACAAGATCTATCCCCACTGGACCCTTGCAAAAGTTTTTGGCCCGACTAACGAAGCCGGCTTGCAGCCGGGCACGTCAGACGCTAACTCCGACAATGTTCGAGTTTGGGATACGGCTGCACAAGGATTTGCCATCTACTATTACAAGACTAACAGTGTTGGTGGCGGGATCGGCTGGAGAGCTGCGGGTAGTCCAACTGTTAACCGAGCAAATACGCCACTGTATATTGACCAAGGGATCGTAGTTTTTCGCCGCTCGCTAGCAACTGCAACCAACATAACCCTCCTTGGTGGCGTCAAACTCGGCAAAACAATTGCCCCAGTTGAGCAAGGTCCGGGGCGATTTACCTTCGTGGCAAATACCTATCCTGCACCCATCAGCTTGGGAGCCAGTGGGCTCTACACCACAAACTCGGCAACAGGTCTTCAACCAGGAACCTCAGATGCGAATTCTGACAATGTAAGAATTTGGGACCCGGTGGCTCAGGGCTATGCAATCTACTACTACAAGACCAACACAACGGGAGGTGGTGTGGGTTGGAGACGTGCTGGTGCACCAACCATTGATGCTTCCTCAACAAACATTCAAGTGGGCGCAAGTGCTGTGATTTTGCGAAGGAGTGTGACAACTCCTTTCAACTGGGAAATGCCTCAGCCATTCAACTTACAATAAATGGCTTGCCAAGTCGTTTGAAATAGTTTAGGAAATAACCACTCAATCAACTAAAGGAACAGAGAATGAAATCGCTTAAGATTGTGAAATGCAGTGCAGTAGTAATAGCTGCATTGGTGCTTACGACATCTACCTCTAAAGCATTCACTTTGGTATGGTCAGCCAGCGGGTTCGATGTTGCGACTGGCCTAACCTTAAGCGACCAGACGACAGGCCTTTCAATCGGAAGTCTTGTGGCAGTTGGTAATTTCGGTTCAATGACAGATTTAGACATAGCTGCGCTTGGTCCCAATCCATCTTCTGTTTGGGCAAATTTTCAACCATGGGCAACTGGAGCTATCGGTGATGGCACATTCGCCGAAGGTTCATTTACTATCTCAAGTATCGCTCCCGGCTCGGGCTATTTCTCAGAACAAATATATCTCGTTGCGTTCAACTCCTCGTCCGCAGGGACAGCAACGCAGGTTGGAGTATTCAAGGGACCATCTTCATCGCCTTCGTTCGGAGACTCATGGACATTTCCTCCCGATGATTTATCTGCCAAGAGCATAGTAACTGACGCACTGAATGCTTCTCATGTCATTATCGGTTCGTACGGTGTAGAAACTTACAACAATGTCGATTGGTGGGGAGAGAATGTGAATGCGCTCGCACTGGCTGCGATTCCGGAACCATCGACGTACGCCCTTGTTGGAGCAGCAGTTCTTGGATTGCTGGCCGTTCGGCGCCGAAAGTGAGAACGCCAAACAATTAGTCAACGAGAGGCCAGTCTTTCGACTGGCCTCTTGTTTTTCCCTTGGTCACTCCGTAATGTCGGCCCATGACCGGTACGCTTTCGATTGTGGGAACGCCCATTGGCAACTTGGAAGATGTCACCCTTCGTGCGCTTCGCACTCTTGGCGAAGCCGACGTCGTCGCCTCTGAAGACACTCGACGCACCGGAATTCTCCTCTCGCGTCACAACATCCGCAAACCGCTTCTAAGCTTTCATCAGTTCAACGAAGCACGACGCACGGAAGAGTTGATTGATTTGCTAAGACATGGAAAGAACGTTGCCGTCGTATCAGATGCTGGTATGCCCACTGTGTCGGACCCCGGGCAACGTCTCATTGCTGCCGCCATCGCAATAGGCGCGCCCGTTTCCGTCGTGCCGGGACCATCGGCGGTTACTATGGCAGCCGCCATGAGCGGCCTGCCTTGCGAGCGATTCTTCTTCTACGGATTCCTGCCGCACAAATCGGGGCAACGCAGGAAAACCTTGGAGAGCATGGTCAACCTGCCCTATTCACTCATCTTCTTTGAATCTCCGTACCGGATCAAACGCACGGTCGAGGACATGCGTGACGTGCTCGGTGAACGTCGTACCGTTATTGCACGGGAACTGACCAAGAAATTCGAGGAAGTGATTCGTGGCACGCTGCGCGACCTTGCCGTGACCCTTGAAAAACGATCTCTGAAGGGTGAAATCACCATCGTAGTGGAAGGAATGACCAAATGAATTACCGGGCACCTCAATCACTGGCATCTGCAATTCTAGCATCCGCACTTGTCATGGGAATCGGATGTGCGACAGATTCGCCAAAGATAGTTTTGGTTTCCCAGCACACAAGAACTCAAACGGTTGAACCCGCCGATGAAGACATCTTTGTCCGTGACCGGGCTTCCCGGTTCCGCCAACAACCTCGCGATTTGCCGCCAGAAGCTCAATCGCAAGAATTTGTTGTCCAATGGCGCGGCTCAGATATTCGGATTGTGAAATTCGAATACCGGCAGGTCAACAAACCCATCGAAATATCGGTTCAAACCCATTCGCCAACTTTGCCAGATAACAGAGCGGCGACTTTCACAATTCGTGGCCAAGACTACCTTGCCGGCGGAAAAATCTGTGCCTGGCGGGTGTCACTGTGGAATGGGGCCGGCCAGTGCATGGCGGAGAAACAATCAGTTCTCTGGTAATTCAGATTACTCGTTTGCTCGCAGCCACGTAACCGGAAACGTTCCGTTTCAACTCGCTGACACTGTCGCCACCAAACTTCTCGAGGGCAGCCCGCGCAATTTCAAAGGCGACGACGGCTTCACCAATTACGGCCGCCGCCGGTGAGGCGCAGACATCAGAACGCTCGACAGTTGCCTTCACTTCTTCCTTCGTCTTCAAATCAACCGACCGCATGGGCTTCATCAACGTGGAAAGCGGCTTCATGGCTCCACGCACTATGATGGGCTGCCCATTGGTCATGCCGCCCTCAAACCCACCAGCGTTGTTCGTGTTCCGCGAGAACGCGCCTTCCTTGCCATGAACAATCTCGTCGTGCACCTCGGAACCAAACCGCCGGGCTGCTTCGAATCCCAGCCCGATCTCCGCGCCCTTGAAAGCCTGAATACTCACCATGGCGCGAGCCAGATTGGCATCAAGTTTGCGATCCCAGTGGACGTGGCTGCCCAATCCAACCGGTACCCCCGTCACGATTACTTCAATAATTCCTCCCAGCGTGTCGCCCTGCATCTTGGCAGCATCTATCGCCTCAATCATTCTCTTCTCAGCCTCAGGATCAGCGCACCGGACTTCACTGGACTCGCTGCGTTCCCGGATCTGCTGCAGCGTCAAACCATCCGTCTTCGCCTCCACTTTGCCCAAAGCCACCAAATGACCCACGACATCCACGCCGATCTCGGCCAACAGTTGCTTGCACACGGCTCCGACTGCCACGCGCATCGTCGTCTCGCGCGCGCTGGCGCGCTCCAATATGTCGCGGGCATCCTGGCGATCATACTTGATCACGCCGGTCAGGTCGGCGTGACCGGGACGGGGTTTCGTCACCGCCGGCAAGATATCAATCTTGAAATCCTTGTTTTTGACAATCAACGTGAGCGGTGAACCGATCGTGTCGCCAAGCCTCATTCCGGTCACGATGTCAGCGCAGTCGGTTTCCAGCTTCATCCGCCCTCCGCGACCGTAACCCTTCTGCCGTCTGGCCAAGTCGTTATTGATGGCCTCAATGTCGAGTTTCAGCCCGGCCGGTAGTCCCTCGATTACCGCTACCAGACATTGTCCGTGCGACTCACCGGCAGTGAAATATCGTAGATCAGGCATCGTTCATCCTCGCGGCAACTGTATCAAATCCTTGTACCAACTGACAATTTCGTGTCCGGCCAATATCCACAGCAATGCTCCTAATGCTATGTAGGGACCGTAAGGTATCCGGCTCTGCAAATCTTTTTTCCCGAGAGCCATGAGCACCAATCCCACGACCCCGCCGGTCACCGACGAGACAAACACGGAAAACAACGTGGCCTTCCATCCCAGAAACGCTCCTATCGCCGCCATGAACTTCACATCGCCAAAACCCATCGCCTCGCGCGGAACAATTACCAAGTCCGTCGTGGCTTCAATGGGGCCGGTGCCGTCGAGGGCAAATTGCTCCTCGCCAATCTGCATCGTTGTCTCAGAGATCGAAACATCCACATTCTCAAAAGCACGCTCCCCGAACTTGAGCGTACCGGCACGAAAACGAATTCGGTCGGAGTCGCGGTAGAACATTTCCTCCCAAGGGTGCTCTTCATCCAGAACAAACAGTTTGCCGTCGGCAATCCTCACGATAGAAGCTTCCGGCAGGGGAATCTTCAACTTTCCAAAGGCCAGTTTGCCGACTTCTACCACGGCCCACAATGTCCCTCCCCCGACCAATATGCCGGCTGCCGACAGTCCCATGGCCGAGAGACGCGAGCCTGTCTCCATCATAGTCGGATAAATGGCGGCCAACACAAATCCTGCGATGATGCCGCCGTAGGTTATCTCGTTGGGGATGATGAAATGTTCGAAGTCTATGAACGTGGACACAATCAATCCGGCCAGCAACAACCAATAGATCGGGGCCATACCAAGCGGCGCCGCCATCAAATCCGTACCGGCTGGAATTGTGAGTTTCAGCCAGACTGCCAGGAACAGCAGTCCAGTCATCAGTTCCACCAGCATATAGCGTGGTGTAATGGACGTCTGACAATGTCGGCATTTGCCGCGCAGCAGCAAGTACGAGAGAATCGGAATGTTATCGCGCCATGCGATGAGATTGCCGCAGTTGGGACAAGCCGACCGGGGTTTCACCACCGAAAGCTCCCGGGGCATTCGGTAAATACAGACATTGAGAAAACTTCCCACCACCGCTCCAAACACAAACACGATTAAATCAATGTAGAGAACCAGCCCCCAGTTCACGCGGCCTCCCCGTACACGGCTGCGCGGAGCGCGCGTTTCATGACAGCCAGCGGGGCTTTCTGATCGGTCCAAATCTCAAAAGCCCGCTCCCCTTGGTGCAGCAACATGCTGAGACCGTTGGCCACTTTCGCCCCGGCCGCCTCGGCCGCCTCAAGCAGTTCCGTCTGAGCCGGCCGATAGATCGTGTCGTACACAAACAGTCTCGGTGAAAACATTCTCGCATCAAACCCCAATGTTTCGCCCTTCTTCAATCCGACGGACGTGGCGTTGATCACCAGATCAGCGCTCTTGAGTTCATTCTCAACCGCCGCGCGCGTCAGTGGAACTGACCTGGCCTCGACCTTGAGCGGCGCGAGTTCTTTGATGACATCATCCGCTTTGGACCGGGTTCGATTCGCAATCGTGACCTTGCCGGCCTGCTCGAGTCCGCACTGCACCGCTACAGCCCTGCCGGCTCCACCGGCGCCCAAAACCAACACTCGTTTGCCCTTCACCGACAAATTGAAGTCACCAGCCAACGCGCGAATGATGCCGTACCCATCGGTGTTATGTCCGTAAAGTTTGCCTTCCTTGATGTGAACCGTGTTCACAGCGCCCAATCTTCGCGCTGCGTCATCCACTTCATCCACGATGTCCAAAGCCAAGACTTTGTGCGGCACGGTCAGATTAATTCCCACGATCCCCATGTCGCGCGCGCCCAGCAGCGCCGACCGCAGATTCTGAGGTTCCACGTGAAATGCCAGATAGACCCAGTTCATTCCCAGCGCATGAAAGGCGGCGTTATGCATGGCCGGTGACGCCGTATGCGAAATCGGAGAGCCGAATACGCCCACTACTTTTGTGTTGCCGTCAATGTGCATGGGTTTCATGCGGCGCTAGAATGCCCTGTCACAGAAACCGTGACAAGCGTGATTACCACGACTTGAGTAGACCGCTGATGAGTTCGATCAACCGCTGCGGGAATACGCCCAACCCGATTACCGCCACCGCCACCAAAACCAGCGTCACGTTGACATACGCGGGCGTTGAGATGGGCGATTCGTCTTTCGATTTGATGACGTAGAAATGTTTCAACACGATCAGATAGTAATACAAAGACACCGCGCTGGCCATGATCGCCACGACCACCAGCCACAGCAGACCAAAATCAAACGGGTCCCGACGAACCGCCACGGCGAACAGGTAAAACTTGCCAAAGAACCCGCTTAATGGCGGGATGCCGGCCAAGGACAACACAAAAATCAACATCAGCAGCGACAACAGTGGAGCGCGCTTGGCCATGCCATCGAAATGCTCCAGATTCTCCCCGCCCAACCGGCTTCCGAGCACCGTCACGACACCGAAGGCTCCGATGTTGGTTAGACCGTAGATGATCACGTAAAACAGAACCGATGACACCGCTGGTTCCACATTTTGTCCACTGGCGGCGGCCAGCGCCACGAAGATGTACCCGGCATGGGCGATACTTGAGTAGGCAAGCAACCGCTTGATGTTACTCTGCACTATCGCGGCCACGTTACCCAAGATCATGCTCATCGTGGCCAAGATCGCCAACATCAACGCCCAACCCGATGTCACATGGCCCCAGAACGCCAAGCCGGCAAGACCACCGAAACCAACGACCAATACTTTCGCCAATACGTAGAAACTGGCAACCTTTGACCCGGTCGCGATGTAGGCCGCCACCGGCGTGGGCGCGGCTTCGTAAGCATCGGGCGCCCACAGGTGAAACGGAACAATCGCCACCTTGAATCCCAGTCCCACAATCATGAACAGCAGTCCGATGATCAACGCCGGGCTTGCCGGTGCGCCTGCCATACCGGCCACGGCTTTCTGGATGCCGGTCAAGTTTGTTGAACCGGTAAGCCCAAACACGTAGCTCATGCCGAACAACAGAAACGCCGAAGAAATCGCGCCGAACATGAAGTATTTGACTGCGGCTTCCTGGGACTTGCGTTCGCCTTTGTGAAACGCTGTGAGGATGTACAACGACAAACTGGTCAATTCCAACGCCACAAAGATCATCACCAAATCCTCGGTGCTGATCAGCAGCATCATGCCGATCGCGCCGAACAGCAGC
>CAZEQV010000085.1:0-11685 GCA_964514435.1 uncultured Verrucomicrobiota bacterium | reverse complement strand
GCCGGCAAGCCTCGCCCCGCCAACGGTTACGAGAAACAGGAGGGTTTTCTCGTGCCGCTGCTGGCGCTGCGTCAGGGTGAAGTGCTTCGGGAGTTCACCGACACGGATTTGCTGGAGCACGAATGGCGGCTGTCGGAGAAAGATGCCACGCTCAGCGAGACGCAGTTTTCCAGCAAGCGTCCAACCGGGCGCATCGGCGCAGTTGACGTGGATGACGCCGGCAAGGTTAAAGCAGGCGAAGTTCGCGAGACGGGGCCAGAAGATTTTATCGGCAAACTGCACCAACAAGTCTGGAGCATCGCCAGTGACCAGAACTGGACGGACGAGGACTTGATCCAGTGGCTCGACCAACACATCGAACACGGCGACATCACGGCAGCGGAATCGGCGGTGTTTCTACGCAAGGCAATTCAAGGGCTGAAAGCGAGCCGGGGTTTGGCGGATATCAGCGCACTGGTCTTGGACCGGCACCGGTTGCGCGATGCGCTGGCGGCAAAAATCGAATCCCACCGGCAAGGAGAGCACAAAGTGGCGTTTCAAGAGTTTTTGGACAGCGGACTGGTCGTAAGTACAGAGAAGGCGGTGGACTTTTCGAAGATCATGTATGACCCCGCGTGGTCTTACGACGGTGGTTTCGAGTTCAAGAAGCATTACTTTGGCAAGCCCGGTTAATTAAAAGTGACCGGCGAAGAATACGAGTGCGCCGTGTTCCTCGACAGCCTGCCGGAAGTGAAGTACTGGATTCGCAACCTTGCAAAGCGGCCAGATTCATTCCGGCTCCAGACATCAACGGACTTCTTCTACCCCGACTTCGTTTGTCTGCTCAATGATACCCGAATCCTGGTGGTGGAGTACAAAGGCCAAGACCGGTGGGATGGGATTGATGCCGCCGAGAAGCGCGCTGTCGGTGCGGTCTGGGAAGGTCGCAGCGACGGTAGTTGCTTGTTCATCATGCCGGAAGGAATGGACTTTCAATCAATCCTCAAGAAGGTATACCAATCTCCACTTTCGGAGTGACGGTGAGAAAGATGGGGTGAGGGGGATGCAGAGGAAAGTAGATTGGCGAGTGGATAAGGAATTAACCCTCACCCTGACCCTTTGCCGCCCTTGACCCCTCGGCGTCTCGTCTGACTCGGCTCCCCTTTTACGGCAAGGGAGAGGGGATGTGCCCGAAGGGATGCGATTTGTTGTCCACTGAAAATGTCGAACAACCGTTCTTGAGGCCGTTGCTCAAGCTGAAGGTTTTTGTTGCCCGAGCAACTTGCGGAAACGGACGGCGTCTTGGGCACTGGCGGTGTTGTTGAACAGGCAATAAACGGGAGACGGACATTGACAGAAGTTTTCCAGCAGGCCCAGTTCCTCGTTCGTGTACGTGCCGGTAATACCGTGGAGCCGGTAGTATCGAAACGGACGGGTGGTGAGGGGAGGGGATTGAAACGGATCGGTGACATGGATCAGTTCCAGTTCCCGGCAAAGTTTTTGAACCGTGTCAGGGTTCCACGCGCCGCGAGGTTCCCAACCGAACGTCAGCCTGCCCCGCTTGGCTTTCTCGAAAAACTGATTGAGCTTGGCCTGGTTGGCGGACGTGTCGCGAAAACTGGCCGGGCTTTGGAACAAGACCATGAACGCTCCCAACGCTTGGGCCGTCCGGTACGTTTCATCCCACGCCCAGCGGATCGTGGGATTGAATCCAAAGTGGCCGCAATGCTCCCGGTCGCGGTTGTCGAGTCGCGTGCGTTTGTAGGTGGAACTGCTGGCAGGATGCGTGATGACCTGCCACGCTTTCATCGCAAATTGGAAGTGGGGCGGCGCCTTGGATCGCCAAGCTGCCGCCGTTGTTTCGCGTGGCAGATTGTAGAGTGTGGAATCAATCTCCACGCAGTCGAACTGCTCAAAGTACTTCGTCTGTGAAACGGCGAACCCGCAACAGCCAATGTGAAGTCGTTTGTGAACGGAAGACACGCCCGGCATCCTACCAAGATTGTTCGGGCTTGCAAACACAGTGACCCAGTTGCATTCTGTCCCCGGAGGTGTTTATGGCCATGCTGGACGACAATCAGACGAAGAGCGACGAAGTAGCCATCACCGAAAGGGACGTGGTTTTCGAGTGTCCTTCTTGCGCTAAGGTTCTTGTGGTGGACGAATCAGCCGAAGGTTTGATCGTTCCCTGCCCGGGTTGTCAAACCAACGTGATCGTGCCTCCCAAACAAGCGGTTCGACCGAGTCCGCCCCCGCCCGCAACCGCAACCCCACCGGCTCCCGTCGCGGCGGAGGAACCAGTGGCCGAGCCTTCCCGTGAAGCGGACCTCGCCGTGGTGAAGAGCCGACTTGAGGCGTTGATCGGCAAATGCAAGGAAATCCAGACACAATGGACCGAGGTCAACAACCGTCTCACATCGCGCATCAACGACATCAACCGCGATTTTGTCGTGGTAACACGCCTGGAATCCACCCAGCGCAAAGTGGTCGCCGAATTGGAGCAGGTGTTGGCCCAGATCCATGAGTCGTCCAAGAAACACGGCGCAACGGCTCCTGCGGCCAGTTCCGCGCCAGTGGCCGGCGGACGCACCCGCGTCTCGTTCCGAACGTGAGCCGCGCCGGCAAGAGAGATCACGCGTTTGGCGCGACGGCAACCGCCGCCGGTGTGGCAGCCGGGGCGGTCAGGTTCTTGACCAATATCTTCGACTTGCGGCCGCTCTGCTCATAGCGCTCCCGTCGCGACGGTGGCAAATCGTCGGGCGTTCCCTCGCTGTATCCGAACTTGTGTTGGAAGAACGTGAACGACTGCGTCGAGAGACAGAACATCTGGGGATAGCCTTGTTCCCGCGCTTGCGCCTCGATGAATTGTACGAGTTTGGTGCCGATGCCCCGCTTTTCGTGGGCCGGATGCACCATCAGCGATTCCAGCTCCGCTTTGTTGTATTCCGGATAGAGACGCAACCCGCCTACGCCGACGATGATGTTGTCAATTTCGAAGACGTAGAAGTCGCCAATTCGTTTTTCAATGCTGCTGCGGGTGCGTTTCACCAATTTCTCACCGGCCACGTAGGGTTTCAGCAAGGCCATGATGTGACGGATGTCCTTGCGTTGGGCGTGACGGATGGCTTGATACTCGTTGGCGTAGATCAGCGTTCCGATTCCTTCGCTGGAGAAGATCTCGGCCAGCAGACCTTCATTGATTTCTCCATTGATAATATGAACCCGCGTGACGCCGCTTTGGCAGGCGAGCAACGCATGCTGGGCTTTCGACAAAGATTCCGGCTGAATCCTGCCGGGATTGGTCTTCAACAACTGCTCCAACTCCTGCACCGGTATTTGCGAAACAAACTTGCCGTCCACCTCCAGCCCGTTGCGGGTGGACAAATACATCAACTTCACCGCCCGCAACGCCTGCGCCAGTTCCACCGCCACGGCATCGGAGTTTAACCGGTACGTGTGGCCGTTGCCGTCGAACCCCACCGGCGGCACCACCGGCACGATTCCCTTTTCGAGCAGAGTCCGCAACATCTCCACATCCACTTGATGAACCTTGCCTGTGTGCTGGTAATCCACCCCTTTGATGATGCCCAGCGGGACAGCCTCGACAGCGTTGGTCTGCGCGGCGCGGATGTTGTTGAGCGAAAGACCTTCGAGGATTTCGTGCGTGACCTGCGAGGACGCCATGATCGCCAGCCGCAACGTCGCCGCATCGGTGATCCCGGTGCCGTCCCAACTGCTGTACGGCTGGTTCAATTGCTCGGACATCTGTTTGATCTGATGGCCCGCGCCATGAACCAACACGATATGGATGTTCAGGCTCCGCAACACCGCCACGTCCAACAGCAGATTGCCAAAGTTCTCATCGGACACAATCGCGCCATCCACCGCGATGATAAACACGCGGTCCCGAAATTGCGGGATGTAATGAAGAATGCCCCGAAGGTCAGTAGGTTTCATGTCAGCAGCGCAACATATACGCCGGTGCGCTGATGGTTTTCAACATGGGAGTTTTCCGTCCGCACAGTGTTTCAATCGTGACGATGAAGAAAGGAATCATGATTCTTGTGGGCCTGATGTTTCCGATGGCAACTCTGTTCGCCGCCGCGGTCGGCTATCGCGGCGATGGAAGTTGTGTCGAGCCGGTCGGTCGTCCTCCCGTGAAGTTTGATGACGCGACCGGGGAGAATATCCGCTGGAAAGTGCCGGTGGCGAACTGGGGATACAACACCCCGGTTGTCGCCGCCGGTCGTGTGTTCATCATCAGCGAACCCGGTTGGAAACACGATTGGCCGTTGCTGCAATGTTTCGACGCCCATACCGGCAAGGAGCTCTGGGCAAAGGAAATCAACCACCTTGAGATTGTTTTCAGCAACCCGGCCGACCGGCAGAAAGCCGCGCAGGAGATCAAAGAGTTTCATGCTTTCTACCGCGAGTTTTACCAAAGCGTGTATCACTGGAATGTCGGCACGCCCGAATCCAAAGCGCTGGCGCGGAAACTTCTCGAACCGCACGGCCTTAAACTCGGCGACGATTTCCGCAACTGGCGCGAGTACGCCATCAGCGGCATCAAAAAAGACAGTGCCTACGGGAGGTCCAACAGCGATGTTCTCCAAAAACTGGGCAAACGCTGGTCCGATCTCGGCAAAAGCACCGGATTCGTCGGTGAAACCTGGCGGCACGGACTCGGTCTCGGCGGCGGTCTGATGTGTGTCGGTCATGCATTCGCCACGCCCGTCACCGATGGCGAGCGCATCTGGGTGGCGACCGCGTATGGCGCTTTTGCCTGTTACGACCTCACTGGGAAGTTGGTGTGGATGAAATGGTATCCCGGCAAGGCTGGCGAATTCTGCCGCAACGGACGGTCTCCGGCTCTCTACAAGAACCTTCTCCTCTCCGACATGACCGCCAAGCTCCGCGCCATGGACAAGGATAGCGGTGAACTGAAATGGTCGCACGATGTGGACGACGAAACGATCATGACGCCCGTGGTCATCACCGTGAACAAGACGGATGTGTTGCTTTGTTTCAACAAGAAAGCCTTCCGTCTCCCCGATGGCCAGCCGCTGAAGGTGGAAGTCGCCAGCGACTTCGGCCATACCACCCTCGTCAAAACTGATGAACCCGAGGTGACCTTCTCGTTCGGCGTCGGCGAACACTGCGGCTGGACCGCCAAGGGCAAAGGCGACACACCCTCACCGGCTGGCGTCCGCTGGAAACTGACCGGGGATGAACTGACCGGTCAGGTGCTTTGGAGTGGCATTGACGGCCAGCCGGCAGGACCTCACGGCATTGTGTACCACGCCGGCAAGCTCTACTTCGGCGGTCTGATCGTGGAGCCATTGACCGGCAAGGTTCTGGCCGGAGTGACCGGCAAAAAGGGGCAGGGCGCCACCCCGCCAACCCGGCATTTGTTGTGGGCTGCGGCTGGAAACATCTACGGTTTGGAAAAGGACGGCCACTTCAGCGTCACCGACTTGAACGGCAAGGCGGTGGCGACATCAAGACTTCTCCCCGCCAAGGTGGAGGGCGACAAGCTCGAGCAAATCATCTCCCAAGACAGTCCGCGGTTTCGTGACCTGAAGGTGCCGGCATGGAATGACCTTTGTTATGCCGGCACGTTCGCCATTTACGGCGACGGCATCTACGCCCGCAGCGCCGATTACCTGTATTGCATCGGCACGAAATAGCGAGGCGGCGTTGACTCATCTCCGGCAAGCTGCGATGATGCGCTCCCGATGAAATTCTACGTCACCACACCCATTTACTACGTCAATGACCGCCCGCACATCGGGCACGTGTACACCACGACCATCGCCGACATCTTCGCCCGCTATCATCGCCTCTGCGGCGAAGAGGTTTTCTTCCTGACCGGCACCGATGAACACGCCGCCAAGGTTGTGGACTCGGCCACCGAGCGGGGCCTTACCGCCCAACAATGGGCCGACCAAAACGCCGCCGCGTTCGAGCAGACGTTTGCCAAGCTCGGAATTTCCAACGATGATTTCATTCGCACCAGCCAGCCCCGCCACAAGGTCAAGGTCCAGCAATACGTTTCAGAGTTGATCCAGACCGGTGACGTGTACCTGGGTGAATATGAAGGCTGGTACGACGCCGGTCAGGAAGAATACCTGCCAGAAAACAAAGCCAAGGAATACGAGTACAAATCGCCGTTCAATGGCAAACCGTTGGTGCGGAAAAAGGAGAAAAACTATTTCTTCCGACTCAGCCGGTACGCTGACGATTTGCTCAAGCTCTACGAAACGAACCCGGAGTTCCTGCGTCCCGACGCCCGCCGCAACGAAATGGCCAACCGCATCCGGGAAGGTCTGAATGATGTTCCCATTTCGCGGACGGGCGGCAGCGACTGGGGCATCAAAGTTCCCGGCGACGAGGAACACGTCATCTATGTCTGGATTGACGCGTTGTTCAATTATCTGTCCACGGTGGACACCGACGAACGCCGTCATTTCTGGCCTGCGAACGTCCACCTGATCGCCAAGGACATCCTCTGGTTTCACGCGGTCATCTGGCCGGCGATGCTGATGGCGCTGAAGCGCACACTGCCGGAGCAGGTGTACGCCCATAGTTTTTGGATCGCCGAGGGCCAGAAAATGAGCAAGAGCCTCGGCAACTTTGTGGATTTGGAGAAGATTGACCGGTACGTGTCCGAGTACGGGCTTGACACGTTCCGCTATTTTCTGGCCCGCAACGGCCCGATGGGGATCAACGACAGCGATTTTGCCGAGGCCAAGTTCATCGAGGTGTACAACGCCGACCTCGCCAACGACCTCGGCAACCTCGTCAACCGCACCCTCTCGATGATCGCACGTTACCGGCAGGGCGCGGTGCCGGCTGGTTCGCAGATGGATTTGCAGCCCGAAGCCGTCCAGATGGTGGGCAGCTACCGTGAGCGGATGGATCGTCTCGACCTTGGGGGCGCGTTGGAAGCCGTGTGGAATTTTGCCTCCCGCGCCAACCGGTACGTGGAAGAAAGCGCGCCGTGGAAACTGGCCAAAGACCCGGCGCAATCGCCCCGGCTGGATTCGGTTCTCTACAACCTCGCGGAATCATTGCGATTGATTGCCGTGCTGGTAACGCCCGTGATGCCCAACATGGCCACTCAGATTCGCGCCCAACTCGGTGTGACAGTTTCATTGGGCAAGCTCGACGACGAGGCCGTCTGGGGACGGCTGCCGTCGGCGACGAAGATCGGAGATGTCTCGCCGCTGTTCCCCAAGAAGCAATAGTCACCGGACCTGGACGACGGCGCCGGTTTCCAGGGATTCGATGGCGGCTTGAAGGACTTTCTGCGCAGCGAGGGCGTCGGCACCGCTGCCGTCTATTTCTTCGGGTTTGGCTCCCGCGGTCACTTGTTCCAGAAACTTGTGGATGCGATCGCGGAAGGTGTCGCTGAACTCGCGAAAACCGCCGAACAAGGGATTGGTGTACACCGTTTTCTCCAGGTTGCCGGCCGGATAGAGCGTCACTTCCCGCCACATGTCCTCCAACACAAAACGGCCGCCCGTGCCGGCCACCTCGCACCGCTCCATCGGATGTCCGCGTTCAATGTCGTAGCTGCCGGTCAGGCCGCCGACGACGCCGTTCTTGAACCGCATCGAGAAATGGGCGGTGCTCCAGATTTTTCGGCCCGGCGCCTTCGTGGCGAAACATTGCACCGCTTCAATGTCGCCGCAGAAGTAACGCATCGCGTCCACCGTGTGCGGATGCAACGCCTTGATTTGAAAATACGGCGATGACTCGGCCGGGTTCTTGATCCACATGGCCATGTTGATGAACAGCAGATGCCCCAACCGGCCCTCCTCGAGCCAGCGTTTGGCGATCCGGGCGGCGGGTGTGAACCGGTGATTGACGTTGATGCCGTAGCAACGGCGTTTCTCGCGCGCCTTGGCCACCATCATTTCCCCTTGGACGATGTCGTTGGAAATCGGTTTCTCGCCCAACACATGGCAACCGGCTTCCAGCGCCAGCATCGTGGGCTCGAAATGGTCGCTGCCGTATTCGTAGCCGCCCGTGGTGACGCTGACGACATTGGGTTTGAGGGCCTCAAGTATCTTCTGGGCATCGTAGAAAGCCGGTACGCCGAACTTGTCCGCGGCCGCATCAGCGCGGTCCTTCCGTATGTCGCAGACACCGACCAGCTCGGCTAGGGGGTCCTCCCGGTAGATGGTGGCGTGTCGGTTTCCAATCGGTCCCATTCCAATGACAGTGACTCGTAACATGATGGTCAGATCCAAAGTTGCCGGTCCAGAGACCGGTATTGTATGGCTTCGCCGACGTGGTTGGCTTGGATGTGTTCACTCGAATCGAGGTCGGCAATCGTTCGCGCGACTTTCAAAATGCGGTCGTAAGCGCGGGCGCTGAGATTGAGTTCGGTCATCGCCATCTTGAGCAGTTCCTGGCCGGCATCGTCGAGTTTGCAGAACTCTTTCAGGTCGCGCGGGGCCATGCGGGCGTTGCAGCCGATGTGATGGCGGTCCCCGAACCGGCGGCGCTGGACCTGCCGGCAGGTTTCGACGCGGGCGCGGACAGTGTCAGACTTCTCGCCGGTACTGTCGCCGGACATTTCCTTGTATTTGACGGCGGGCACTTCGATGTGGATGTCAATGCGGTCGAGAAGCGGCCCGGAAATCTTGTTGCGATAGCGGGTGATCATGTTGGGCGAGCACCGGCACTCGCGTTTCGGGTCGCCGTAGAACCCGCACGGGCAAGGGTTCATCGCGGCGACGAGCATGAAGTTGGAAGGGAAGGTCATCGTGCCGGCCGCGCGGGAGATGACGACGCGTCCTTCTTCAAGCGGTTCGCGCAACGCTTCGAGTACGTCGCGGTGGAACTCTGGAAGTTCGTCGAGGAACAGCACGCCGTTGTGGGCGAGACTGATTTCGCCAGGCGTGATGTTGGCGGAACCCCCGAGCAACCCGGCGTTGCTGGTGGTGTGATGGGGCGACCGGAACGGGCGCGTGGCGACAATGGGCTTGCCGGCGGGGAGTTGTCCGACAATGCTGTGAATCTTGGTCGTGTCGAGAGCTTCGTCGAGCGAAAGCGGCGGGAGAATGGTGGGCAGGCGTTTGGCAAGCAGCGTTTTGCCGCTGCCGGGCGGTCCGATCATGATGATGTTGTGGCCGCCAGCGGCGGCAACTTCGAGGGCGCGTTTGACGTTCTCCTGCCCCTTCACATCATGCAGGTCAACGTCGTAATGATGTTGTTGCTGAAAAATGGCGGCCGGGTCCTCGCGGAGCGGTTCTAGCGGACGTTTGCCGGTGAGAAACTCCGCAATCTCGCGGAGCGTGCCGGCGGGAAACACGTCAATGCCCTGAACAACGGCGGCTTCGGCGGCGTTGGCCGCCGGCACGATCAGCCCGCGCTTCTTCTGGTCACGGGCGCACAGCGCAATGGGCAAGACACCGTTAACCGGTCGGACCTCGCCGCTGAGGGCCAGTTCTCCGACGATGGCGTATTGGTCGAGGTCGGGCGCCTGGAGTTGGTCGCTGACGGCGAGGATGCCGATGGCGATGGGCAGGTCAAAACTGGGACCTTCCTTCTTCACGTCGGCCGGGGCGAGGTTGATGGTGGTGCGGCCCATGACGTATTTGAAGCCGCTGTTTTCAATAGCGGTTTTGACCCGGTCGCGTGATTCTTTGACGGCGGTGTCCGGCAGGCCGACGATGATCACGGCGGGCTGTCCCCAGCCGGAATTGACTTCGATTTCGATGGGAAAACTGTCAATGCCGAGAACCGCCGCGGAATTTACCTTGGCCAACATGGGGACGTTAATAAATGAAAGGTTCGCTCAAGTCGAATGCGTTTTGGATGAGGCGAATGTCGGCGGGCGCGGCATCGGCAGCCGGCAGGATTACTTCGACGACGTCGAAGCGGAAGCGGATTTGCTGCGGGTAACCGAGTTTCTTGAGGTAATCGAGGGCAACCTTGGTGATGTGGAGTTGTTTCTTGGGAGTGACAGCTTCGCTGGGCGCGCCGGCTCGTTCCGATGTTCGGGTTTTGACTTCGACGAAGACCAGCCATTCGCCGTCCCGGCAGATGATGTCAATCTCACCGGCATGGGCGCGGTAATGGCGGACAAGAATCTTGCAGCCGCGGCGTTTGAGAAACTTGGTGGCAAGCTCTTCGCCTTGTTCGCCAAGCTCAAGGTGCCGGGCAGATTTGGCGGAACGCTTCTTGATCCAATCCCAAAGCATGGCGGATGGGTGCGAACGATTTTCTGTGTTCCGGGCAGGGACCGTGCAGACGGATGGCCGTGAGATGTTCGGCGGTGCCGTAGCCTTTGTGCTTGGCAAAGTTGTAGTGAGGATAGCGATTGTGGAGTTCGAGCATGAGCCGGTCGCGTGTGACTTTGGCGATGACGCTGGCTGCGGCGATGGAAAAACTCTTAGCGTCACCGGCCACGATGGCGGTGTGCGGGACCGGCAACCCGCGCACGGGACGGCCATCCACGAGCAGGTGATCTGGACGACGGGGCAGGGTGGTCACGGCCAACGCCATCGCGCGTTCGGTGGCCCGCAGGATGTTGAGTCGGTCAATGCACTCCACATCCGAGATGCCGGTCGCCCATTCGACACCCGCTCGCCCGGTAAGCTCGGCGTAGATCGTTTCGCGCTGGCGCTCGGTCAGTTGCTTGGAATCCGTCAGCGTGTCGTGGTGAAAATCGCGCGGCAGAATGACAGCCGCCGCCACGACCGGTCCGGCCAAGGGACCTCGGCCGGCTTCATCAATACCGGCCACCAAACCGGCTCCGTTGTCGTGCGCGGCGCGTTCGTAACGGAGCATGGCGCTTCCCGCCGATGATCAAGCTTCGCGGACTTTGGTGGCGGTTTTGCCGACGCGATCGCGCAGGTAATAGAGCTTGGACCGATGAACCTTGCCGCGGCGTTCCACTTCGATCTTTTGGATGAACGGCGAGTTGATCGGGAACACGCGCTCGACACCGTACTGGTCAATCACTTTGCGGACGGTGAACGTCTCGGCGATTCCGCGGCCTTGTTTGTTGATGACGAGGCCGGCAAACACTTGGACGCGTTCCCGGTCGCCTTCCTTGATGCGCGTGTGGACGCGAATGCTGTCTCCGACGTTGAACTTGTCCAAGTCGGTTCGAAGTTGTTCTTGCTGGATTTTCTCGATCACGTTCATGTTGTCGCTTCCTTTCGCGCCGCGGGGCGCTTGTTCTTCACTTCAGTAAATCAGGTCGTCGTTCCTTTGTTCGCTTCACTGCTTGTTCGCTCCGCCACTTGGCGATGGCGGCGTGGTTGCCGCTGAGCAACACATCCGGCACCTTCTTGCCCCGGTACTCTGGCGGTCGGGTGTACTGCGGTCCCTCGATGGTTCCCTTGGCAAACGAATCATCGTGAACGCTCTGGTCGTCCCCCAGCACTCCGGGGACGAACCGCGCCACCGCATCCACCATTACCGCCGCCGCCAGCGCGCCGTTGGTCAGCACATAATCGCCGATGCTGACTTCCTCATGCACGAGCGCTTCGCGGACTCGTTCGTCCACGCCTTCGTAGTGGCCGCAGATGATCAACAGATGCGGCTTGCCGGCGAAGGCGGCGGCGCGGTTGTGCGTGAGCGGCGTTCCCTGTGGTGTCATCAACACCACGCAGGTCTCGCTGCGCTGCAACTTTTCCACTGCTTCAAAGATCGGCTCCGGTTTCAGGAGCATTCCCGCCCCGCCGC
>CAZEQV010000084.1:1217-11691 GCA_964514435.1 uncultured Verrucomicrobiota bacterium | reverse complement strand
AAGCCGCCCAATGCAAAGGAGTCCATCCATCCTTGTCGCGAGCATTGATGTTGGCGCGATTCTCCAGCAACACGGCGACCACCTTGGGCCGATCCATGCGCGCGGCCACGTGCAAGGGCGTCATCCCATGCACAACCGTGCGATAGACCAACGCCGGCTCGCGTTGCAGCAACTGTTGCACGCGCGCCACATCGCCCCGGCTCGCCGCATCGTGAATCGAATCCGCCACTGCCGAGACGGCGTAACCGGCCACGCCCACCGCAACCAAACCGGACAAGATCATCCTTTTCATCGTCATATCTCCTTTAGTCTGACCGCATCTTACCGCCCCCCGCCCAAAAATCAACGCCTGCCGTCATCCGCCTCCCGCGCTTGCCGGAACCGCGCGGCCTTCGCATACTCCCTGTCCCATGACACTGACCGCTGACCTGTTTCACAAAGAAATCTCCCACGCGCTGGCCCGTTACGAGAAATTCATCGTTTGCGTGGACAAAACACCGGACGAACTCCTGCAAAGCCTCGAATCCCTGATGGTCAAAGCCATTCATGCGTATGTCCACCGCCCGGAGGGGTTGCGTCACGGCATCGCGCTGGACCGTCATGTGACCATCATCCTGAGCCAAACCGAAGGGCCGCGTCCGTTGTGCGGCATCTATTTCAATCTCTACTCGCCCTATCATTGCGCGCCGGCACGAAAAGCTCTCGCGCCTGAGATCAGCTTACCGGGCTGTCTTTCCCCACAACACTACCAACGTCATCACCGCCACGATGCCGGCACCTGTTCCCAACCAAAACAACACCACCGGGGGCGGCGTCGTGCGAAGAAACTCGGTGCCGAACTGCAACCAGAACGCCACGATCATCGTGGCCGAAGTCAACATTCCGCGCGCGGCAAACACCGCGCCGCGCCGCTCATCCGGCACTTGCGACTGCATCCGCGCATCAATCTGAATCATGACCGTTGCCGCCACGGCCCCCAACGCCACCACCAACACACACGCCACCGCCACACTCGTGGTCACGCTCAGCAATACAATCGCCACGGCGGCGGCGGCCAACTGCCCCACCGGAAGCCAATCTGACCGCGTCCACGGCCGGTCACGGCCCAACAACCCGATCCCGGTCGCCGCGCCAACCCCACCGGCGGCGATTAAATACCCGACCCCGCCGGTTTTAAGTCCCAACGTGTTCATCGCGTAGCCAACGAATACCACGACGAGAATGCCCAGCAAGAACGCGAACGCGCCGGACAACACCACCAACGGCGCAGCGGTCGGGTGTCTCCACAAGTACTCAAGCCCGGTCACGAACTCCCGCCAGCCATTGCGAGCGTGGACCGATGCGGTTCGGCTGGTCACATGGGGCGGCATTTGGATGCTCCACAACAATCCCACGCTGATCACATACATGAGCGCGTTGGCCATCACAGCCCAGGTCACGCCGCACGTTTCCGCCACGAATCCTCCCAGCGCCCGGCCGCCTACCGTGGCCACGGCCAGCGTCGTGGCGAAAAGGGTGTTGGCCTTCACCAGCTTGTCGTCCGTCACCAGATTCGGGATCAAGGCCGCGCGCGCCGGCAGGTAGAACGTCGCAATCGCGCCGATGATGCCAATGGCGCAATACACCATCAACAATCCGCGTTCTTCCACCTTGCCGGTCAGCAACGGCAGCAGCCAAAACGTGATCACCAACACCAGCCCCGCCCGCACGGCATCGCTCACCATCAACACACTGCGCCGCTGCCATCGGTCCAGATACGCCATGGCCACCGGCCCGAGCAACAAGCCCGGCAACGCCACCGCAAACAACAGCTTCGCGGTTTCCACGCGCGGGTCGAACCCGTGCGTGCGAAACAGCTCCAGCAATCCCATCTGCATCAGGGAATCGCCCAGCGACAACACGATCTGGGCGAGCCACAACCGCAGAAAGTTCCGGTTGGCCATCATCTCGCGCATGATGCCTGCCGTTCGACAAAATTCCGCATGTCCTGCGGCAACCCGCACTCCCACGTCACCCACTGGTCGCTGCCGGGATGGCGAAGCGTCACCCGCTCGGCATGCAACGCCTGCCGGCTCATCAACAGTTTCTCCAACATCTCCGCTGTCATGTCGTGCTCGATAAACTCCAAATACAGTCGCTCATCGGGACCATATATCTTGTCCCCCACAATCGGGTGCCCCAACCACGCCAGATGCACCCGCAACTGATGCGCCCGCCCAGTGCGCGGACGCAACCGCACCACGGTGAACCCCGGCAACCTCCGCTCCACTTCGTAATCCGTCGCCGATTCCTGGCCGCCCTCCGTCACCACCGCGCGCCGCGTGTGCACCAACGCACCGGCGGCCGGACCGATCCGCTGAACGATCTCGCCCCGGTCCTGCTCCACCTGGCCGGAACAAATCGCCACATATTCCTTCTTCACTTCCCGCCGCAACACTTGTTTGCCGATGATCCTGGCCGCCCGTTCGTTTTTCGCCACCACCACGATCCCGCTCGTCTCGCGGTCCAAACGATTGATCATCCGCGGCACCGCCACACCGCTCTCGCGCAACCAGTCGGCCAGCGAAACGAACTCCGCGCGCTGCGCCGAGTGACAAACCATCCCCGCCGGCTTGTCCACCACCAACACCTCGTCATCGGCATAAACAACGGCTGGCTGTGGCAACCTAGATTCCCCCGAATTGCAGTTCGCACAGCCGGGCATACCGGCCGCCTTGTGACAACAGTTCGTCGTGCCGGCCGCGTTCCACAATCTGACCGTCTTCCATCACCAGCAGCAGGTCGGCGCTGCGCACCGTGCTGAGCCGGTGCGCCACCACAAAAACCGTTCGCCCTTTCCGCAGCCGGTCCATCGCCTGCAACACGGCGGCTTCCGTCTCCGAGTCGAGGGCAGCCGTCGGTTCGTCCAAGATTAAAATGGGGGCATTCTTCAGAAATGCCCGCGCCAAGGCCAGTCGTTGACGCTGTCCACCGGAAAGCGTCGCGCCGCGCTCACCCACCGCAGTATCGTACCCTTGCGCCATCGCCCGAATGAAGACGCCCGCCTCCGCCAGCCGGGCGGCTTCGACGATTTCATCGCGCGAGGCGTCGGGACGCCCGTAAGCGATGTTCTCGGCCACGGTCGTGCCGAACAGGACCGGCTCTTGCGGCACAATGCTGATTTGACGGCGAAGCGACCGGTATTGAAACTCGCGAATGTCCCGATCGTCCACACAGACGCAACCGCGTTGTGGATCGTAAAAGCGCAAGAGCAAGCTGAGGATCGTGGTCTTGCCCACGCCGCTGGGACCAACCAATGCGACCAGTTGCCCGGGTTGCGCCACGAAACTCACACCTTTGAGCACCGGCTTGCGGGCATCGTAGCCAAACCACACATCCTCAAAACGCACCACGCCTTTGCACGAGAGCAGCGGTCGGGCCGTGGGAAGATCGCGAATGGCCGGGTTCTGCTCCAGAACATCCACCACGCGCCCGAAGGGAACCAGGGCGTTTTGGACCGAGGCAGCCAGGCCGCTGATCGTGTTCATGGGACCATAGAGCATCCCCAGATAACTGATGAAGGCCAGCAGTTCCCCCACGGTGAGCGCGCCGGACAGGACGCGCCGTCCGCCGATCCACGTCATGGCCACGATGCCGGCCGCGGTGATCAATCCCACGACAAAGGACGACATCACTTGGGCGCGGGTCAGGCGCACGTTGGCCTCCACGCTTTGCGCGGCGCCCGTGTCGAACTTCCGTATTTCATCCTCCTCGCGAGCGAACGCCTGGACAGTGCGGATGGACGACAGGTTTTCCTGGATCAAAGCGGAGACTTTGCCTTCCCGGTCATGGTACTCGATGGAAACAGCGGAGATGCGTTTGTTGTAGAATTTGATCGCCACCGCCATCGCGGGAGCCACGGCGAGCGCCAGCAAAGTCAGCACCCAGTCGAATCGGGCCATGATCACCAACATGCCGGCGAGCGTGATGCTGGCGTGGATCAAAGGAAGAAGCCCGCCGTTGAACAACGTCTGGATAGAATACGTGTCCCACGTCACCCGGTACGATGACTCGCCTACCGGTCGGGATTCGTGGAAGACGACTGAAAGTTTCTGGAGATGTTCATAGAGCCGACAACGCAGCTCATGAGTCATTCTCAGCCCGGCGCGCACATTCAGCGTCGTGCTCCATGTGCTGACGATGCCGCGTAACATGTGGAGTGCCATCAACACGCCGCAGACCACGGCCAAGGCCACCGGCTTGCTCGGATTCAACCAGACCGGCATCGGAACCGCGTCCGTGAGGACAGAATCCACCACCACCTTCATCGGCCACGGCATCAACAGGCTCAAGGCAACACCGGCCACGGATAACACCAAGCCGATGACCGCATCGCGCGATTGCGCGGAGATGTACCGCCAAGCGTGCGGCCAGAGGCGTTTCAGTGTGGGTTTCGGTGGCACGTTGGTTGCGCTCATGGTGTCGAACGCCGCAAATGGTGGAGGATTTTCCCCACGTGCGCAAGCGCCGTGTGACTGTTCAGCACGCGCTTATTTGACCGTTCTGTGCTTCGCCAACTTCTCACGGAGCCACCGGCCAAACTTGCCGGTGGCAGCCAACGCATCGGTCAGTTTCGTCAACTCCGCCTGCCGGTCGGCTTCGGGGAGCACTTTGTCTTGGAACGGAATCGCCGCGCGCTGACTCAACCACAAACCCAAATGGCGCGGCGCCGTCGGATCGTGGATCGTCTTCAGAATCGTGACCGGCTTGCCGTTGACCAGCGCCGCGAGCGAGTACCAGCAGTCGCCGTCAGTATCGGTCGCCTCGGTCAACTCCAGCGCGCGTGCCTCAGCCAGCTCGGTGACTTCGCCGCCATACCGGCGTTGATGCACCAGCCGGCCACGTTCGACCCGCCATTCTTTCCGTCCGCGGTACAACCACAGGGATTGTCGAACCAACCACGCCGCCAGCGCGCCCACCATTGCCGTCAACACCCACAGATTCGGCTCCCTCAAGCTCCCGCGAATCAACAGCAACATGACGCTCACGATTACCCCGGTCATGGTCGCCAGAACGTGTGCCTGCTTGCGACGTGTCTGGAGATTGGGCGCGACCACCACGCCGCCGCGCAACTCGTGACTTTCCTGCCAGCCCTCCGGCAACACCGGATCCGTCGGGGAAACATCCCCCGTCACACCCAATGCGCTGCGCAACTGCTCGGCCGCCGCCACCCGTTCTTCCACCGTCCCAAGATCGGTCAACGTAACCGGCGTGTTATCCACCACCGCCACCAATTCCGACCGGGGACGCTGGAGATAAATCTGCCGGATGTCCGCGCGCGCCAACGGCTGTTGTCGGACAAACGGCCCGAGCCGACGCGTCAACGTCAAGCCGTCGGGCTGGATGCCGATGCGATCCTCCGCCCACACCAGGCGGAGCAATTCCCGGCACGCCGCCACGCCGCCAATGGTCCAGAACGTCAGCCAGATCAGCAGGAAACCGCCGACCGCCAACGCCGGCCCGATGTCCAAAGGTTGATTCTGACCGGGCGGAGGATTGCCGGTCAGCAACGCCACGAGGCCGGTGAACAAGAACACCAGCGCAACGATTTCCCCAGCCGCCCAGCCGCACAACCAGACAAGCAGAAAGGCCGCGCCGAAAAACCGCCCGCCGCCGGCGGGACGGAAACGAAGTTCGTTGCCTGCGCCGTTCGACATACCGGCACTTCTGTAGTCGCGCCCGCGCCAAGAAACACGCAAAAAGAGCGCGGGCGAAAATCCACCGCGTCAGGTGCCATGAAATTTACGGAAGCCGATGCTGATGGCGAACAACTTGAATCGAACGACACACTTCACCTACCGGGTGAACAGTAGGGCGCGGTGTAAATCAGCCAGACACCGCCGAGCATCACCAGCACGCCGCAGACAGCTTTGACCACCGCGACGCCTTTGGATTGCTCGTTCCAGTTCAGAAACCGCTCGACGATTTCCGTGAACGTCCCGGCCACGACAATCACCGCGCAATGCCCGATCCCATACGCCAGCAACAACGACGCGCCGTAGAACGGATTGCTCTTCGCCAGCTTGAACGTGACCGCCAACATCGGCGCCATGTAGGCAAACGTGCACGGCCCGAGCGCCACGCCGAACACGAGACCGAGAATAAACGCCGCCAGCAGTCCGCGCCGTTTCATGTTCACCTGACCCGGTCCCGACCACGGCATCGGGATCACGCCCAGCAGGTGCAGTCCGACCACGAAGAAAATCGCCGCCACAAAATAATTCCCATACCGGCCGATGTCGCCCATCATCCGTCCCGCCGCCGCCGTGACCGCGCCGATGCCGGCAATGGTGATGAGGATGCCGACCGCAAACAACGTCGCCGTCCAGCACGCCCGGCCCACCGTCACTTTGCCCTGTTCGCTGATGAACCCGACAATGAGCGGGATACCGGCAAGGTGACACGGACTGAGCACGATGCTCAACACCCCCCACACCGCCGCCGCGCCGAGCGCAATCGCCGGCGCGCCCTCGACGGCATGGCTCAAGTTGGTGAAGAGTTGTTCCATCTCAAAGGTTCACACCGAGTTCGCGCCATTTGGCGAGGATGTCTTCCCGGCCAAAGAAGCCTTCGTGGCGGAACAGTTCCTTGCCGGTCGCATCGAAGAAAATCCGCGTCGGGATCAGTTTGATGCCGTACTGCTTGCCGGCATCGGGATTTTGCCACACGTCAATGAACTCGACGTCCATTTTGCCGGCGTAGGTCGTCTTCAACTCCTCGAGGATCGGGGCCATTTGCTTGCAGGGAATGCACTTGGTCGCGCCGAGGTCGAGCAGCTTGGGCAGACCAGACACCGGCGATGCCGGCGCGACGGGCGGGGGTCGGTTGCGGTCTTTCAGCAAGACGGCACCGGTCATCAGCAGCGCCAGCGCCGCGAGGATGCCCAGTTTTTGCGCGGGTTTCATTGGATCAGTTTCTTGATTTCGTCGGGCGACAAACTTTGCCGGACGACTTGACGACGCCGTCCACGGCGAGCGCCGGCGTCAGCATCACGCCGAACGCCATGATCTGGTTGATGTCTTTGACCTTCACCAGTTCGTACTCGATGCCGAGCGCCTTGGCGGCAGCTTCGGTGTTTTCGGTCAACTTCTGGCACTTCGGGCAGCCGGTGCCTAGGATTTGCAGTTTTTTCATTGGCTTATCTCCTTTCAAAAGAGTGTGCCGTAGATCAAACCGGTAATGGTGGCCATCACCACCATCAAGACTATGTACATAATTGTTTTTTTTGTTCCCATGATGGTGCGGATGGCCAACATGCTCGGCAACGACAACGCCGGCCCCGCCAGCAACAACGCCAGCGCCGGCCGGGTTGAGCCGGTAATTCCATCCCGACCGAACGGCGCGGTCGAAACGCCTCGATTGTAGGGCGCGCATCCCCGTCGTTCGGGGTGCGCGCCGCGCACAACCTTCGATCCACCCCCGCGGCGGGAAGCCTGAACAACAGGCATTCCCGCCCTACAATTGCCGGCCCAAAATCTCCCGCCGCACCCCGTCATTCCCGGCCGGGCACAGTCGGAAGTGTCGGGCACAAGGCCGGATTGGCTCCACCCCAATTGTAGGGCGCGCATCCCCGTCGTCCGGGGTGCGCGCCGCGCACAACCCTCGATTCACGACCGCGGCGGGAAGCCTGACGACAGGCATTCCCGCCCTACAATTGCCGGCTCATCGGCGAGATCAGCACACCTTCGTCACGTCAATGCCGAGCAGGGCGCCGAGTTTTTCCAGCTTGCCGGCCACATGACCGACGCCAATCGCGCAGTGGTGCGCCGGGCCGGCCATCGTCCAGCGGTTCATAAACGCTTTCGCGCCCAGGGCAAACCGATACCGGCTGTTCGTGTTGCCGATTTGCATCACCGGACCCGGCACCGATTCTCCCTCGGCCACCAACAAACTCAGCTTGCCGTCGCCGCGCTGCACCACGGAGAGCAACGTGACCGGTCCGTGGCGGACGCTCATCTGGATGGACAGTCCCTTGCCGGGCTTGCCGTGATAGACCGGCAACGGCACCAGCCCGACCCGTCCCTCCGCAATCGCAAAATGTGCCGGGCCGTCGTGACCGAAGTACAGGACGTCGTCTTTGAAGTCGGCGAGATAAAATTCCGAAAACGATCCGCCGACGCCGAGCAGGTCCATGATTTTCATCGCCTGCACGTTCTTGATCTCGCACTCGCCGGCCACGGGAACGTGGCGCCCCGTCAGCAACGTGTTGCCGGCAATGACCGACGTGACGATGTTCTCATACGGATTGCCGGGCTGGCCTTCGTAGTAATACGCCAGCGAACCGAGATCGTGTTTCGCGACCAACCGGTCGAGCGCCACCGAGGTGCGCGCCGCGCGTTCCAACTCGGCCGGTTCGCACTCCGGCGCGACGGCAAACACATTCCGAAACTCCGCCAGCTTGCCGGCCGCGTCGGCGGCGCTGACCGATTCGCGCAGCGCGTGCAGCTCGCACATTTCGAGCAACTCGAAATGACTGCCAAACACCGCCGCCTGCTGGGTCATGTCGCTGTACACGTCGAGCATTCCGCAATAGTAATGACCGAGCACGCCGACCCGGTTGCGACTCATCGCGCGACGCACCCGCGCGGCGTCGGCCCAGTCGCGGATTTCCGCCCACGCGTCGGCGTCGGCGAGATGGCCGGTGACCAGATGAAACGGAATGCCGGCGCGGTTGAACACGCAGGCCAGTTCGGGCGCGCAACAAGCCTGACAATGTTCCAGCCAGACGCCGGTCATCTGGCCGCGATCCCCGATCGCATTGAACTTCTGATAATCGAGTTGGGGCACCGGCTGGAGATTCAACACAATGACCGGTACGCCCGCCCGTTGCACCACCGGCAACACCGTGGACGACAACGCATACGTCGTGATGAACAAAAACACCACATCCACGTTCTCCGCGCGGAACTTGTCGCCGACACCCCGCGACAACGCCGGGTTGTCCACCAGCCCGGCATCCACCACCTCCAGCCCGAACGACTCCAACCGGCCGCGCACCTGCGCCTGATAGCCCAGCAGCCGCTCTTTCAACCCGGCAAACTGCGGCCAATACGTGTCCAATCCGATTCCGAACAACCCGGCTTTTGTCTTCGTTTCCTTCATCGTTTCACCTCGTTGACCGGCGATATCTCCGACCGCACGTCCCGCGGTTGCATCGCGCCGGCAACAAAGGAATGACGCCAAGCCGCGATGGAATCAACACTTCATTCATGACCGGCAACCCGAACCAGTCGATGTTCGGTTTCTACGCGGCCCGCACGGTTGCCCCCGCAACCATCAGGGCGGCCGCCATCGGGATATGTTTGGCTTCATTCATGGGCAGTCACTCTCCTGTGTTGTAGGGATCGTCATGGTAGCGCGCCGTCCCGGCTCCCTTGGCCGCTTACTCTTTTCTTTGGGGTTGTTTCGTGAAATCCAAAACCAGTTTTCGGCCGCCCTTGCTGATGGTCACGATGCCGCTGTTGTAGTCGGCGCTGACGAACGGACTGTCGAAGACCTTCTTCGGCGCGTAGTTGACCGGCTCGCCGTTGATCGTCGGCGGTTTCTCGTAGCCGGTATCCAACGTCAATTCGTCGCCGTAAATCGTCCGGTACCGCAACCGCGTCCCGTCCATTTGTGGCTGACAGGCTTTCACCTTCGCCTTGAAAGCGTCGAAGCTCGGCACATCCGTCTTGGCCATGACCTCCAGGATGACCGGGGCATATTCGTCTTGGAGAATCATCGCCCGGCCCGGTGGGCTGGAGCGGACGTGGCCGGTGGCGGCCTTGAACTCGAAGGGATCATCCCTCCACGTGAACCCACCGGCAACGACGCGCACGGCCGCGTACGCGCCCTCGGCCTCGACAAAGACGATCCCCTCGTCCTCCACCGGTTCACCAAGCCCCTGCGGCGACATCCAGACGATCATCTCCGCCGCGTCCTTGCAGAACTTGAGCTTCTGGGTGATCAGGCTGCCTTTGCTTTGCACGGACCAGAACTGGTTAAAGGCCACGCGGTTGTCTTTGGGGCGCGGGATGGGCACGATCCGCGCCTCATGCTTGCCGGCGAAGATCACACCCTGCCAACGGTTCTGCGCGCTGATGGCCGACCAATCGCTCAGCGGTCGGGCCAGACACAGGACTGTCCCCAGAATGAACGCGGGATCGCAGTAGCTGTAACGCACGATGCCGCCGCCATCGGTCCGCAAGCGATACGGGGAGCGCCCGGTGCCCTCCGCCAAGCCTGGCGCGCGCTGCCGAACCTCGTACCGGCCACGACCCGGGACATCCAGCGCGATGTCGCCGACAACCGCCGGTGGCCGGTAGTCGCTCAGGGCCGCCCCCACGTCGTGACCGTTGACTGCCGGCGGCTCGCCGATGCCGAAATAGAACCACGCCAGCGGTCCCATCCCCTGCCGGCGATCCTCGCGCAGTCCGTTGGCAAAATAGATGCGCGA
>CAZEQV010000084.1:0-1117 GCA_964514435.1 uncultured Verrucomicrobiota bacterium | reverse complement strand
CCTGCCGGTACTCCGGCCGGCCTTGGGCAATCTTCGCAAAGTGCCAGCACACCGTGAAACTCATCACGTGATGGTTTTCCGACTCGTAGATCTCCCACGTCCCGGATTTCTCCACCTCCCATCGTTCGGGCCGGGAATCCTGCCGGGCGTAGGCGAAGATCGGCTGAAGACAGAGCGCTTCGGTTTGGGGCGTGATGCGCCCCGGATGTTTGACCCCGTGCGGGCCGTACATCTCCAGCAGCCGCATCACAATCTCCGCGTGCCAGTGAAAACTGTCGCGGTCGTAAATGTCCTTCGGATGGTCGAGGTAATGCCGGGCATTCTCCGCGAGCGCGGCATTCGCCTCGTCCAGCATCTCGCCCAGGTAGAGGCAACGCGCGGCAAACGCCACCAGCGAATACGAGTACGCCCGCACGAAGTTGCCGCGTCCCGGCCCCAGCGGCGGCAACTTCTTGGCGCGCGCCAGTGGTTGACCGGCTTCCGCGCGAAACATCGCATCCACCCGCTGGTTAAATCCCGCGATCACCATTTCCGGATTACACTCACCCCCATCGTCCGCCGCGCCGGCCCGTGGCCCGGCGGCCAGCGCGACAATGGCCAGTACCGAAACCAAGAATCTCAAACGAAACCTCCCTCCCGCCCTCGTCTCAAACACGCTGCGGCCCCGTTTCTGAGCACGCCCGGTCGCGCTTTGCCAAACCCGGTTTGACCGGGCGCCACCACCGCCGACAACACAGCGCTTCCCTTCAACACGGCTCCGACTGGATGGTTTTCATTTCCCCGTTGACGCACACGGTCACTTCGCGTGGTTCCGTCGAGCGGATCCGATAGCTGGTGACGCGGCCGTCCTTCCACGTCATCTCCACGTCAAACCCGCCCCGGGCGCGCAATCCACTGACCGAGCCGGTGCTCCACACCTTCGGCAATGCCGGCAACAAATGAATGCGGAATGTGGAATGCGGAGCGCGGCATTCCCCGTCCGTCCTTCCGAGTTCCGCATTCGGCCTTCCGGTTTCGGATTGCACCAGCATCTCGTTCACCGCCGCCGCGTAGCCGAAATTGGCATCAATCTGAAATGGCGGATGCACCGTCCACAGATTCGGGTACACGTGCTTCT
>CAZEQV010000083.1:0-11721 GCA_964514435.1 uncultured Verrucomicrobiota bacterium | reverse complement strand
TGCCGGCTTAGTCACCTGTATAGCCGCTGACGACGTTTGTTACGCCGGCAAGCTGCTCTAACACGTCTTCTGTGCACCAGAAACATCCTCCGGCGAACACGGCGGTGCGCGTTTCTCCGGGGCGAATTGGATCAGTGATGTCCCGGGAAGGAACGGGGAGTTTTTCAGCGGCGGCAAGGTTGGTGGAGCAAGCAATCATGGCGATCAGCACGTTGTTGAGGGTTGGTTTCATGTAGTTCGCTGCTGCCAAACAGTCTAGCACATGACAATGGCACATTCGATGCTTTTAATGAAAATTATGACAGGCTTTGCTTCCGTTTCCACGATGGCGTTGAACGCGCGAAAAGTATGGGGTGACGAGTCCCGTCGCAAACTCTACGGGACCGGATTGGTGGTGGCGCTGCTGTTCTTGGTGGTGGCTCAGTTCACCAATGGCGACAGCGCATCGGTTTCCATGTATCTGCCGCTGGCGGGGGCGACGATGTTGTTGCTTTGCTGCGCGGGAGCAGAATGTCATTTGTATCTGCAACGTGTGGCCCGGGAACACGAGCAGGTGGTGGCCGAACGCGGACAATCGGAACAGGTGGCCGTGGCCCGGCAGCGTGTCTTCAATCAAATGTGGCAGATGCTGGCGGATAGTCGCGGCCAAGCACGGGCACCAGAGCCGGTGTTGCACAGTCTCTGTCAGTTGTTCGGAGCTGACATGGTGGCGGTATGGGAAGCGGGATCCTTTCAGCGGGGTTTCCGGTTGCGTGGTTTGTTGCCGGCCGATGAGGGAAAGATGAACCGGTTGGATACGATTGGCCGCCACTCGCCCTGTTTTGATGTGCTGATTCGGGAGCGGCATGTCTGTCATTTGAAGGATTCGGCTGACGATTTGTCACCGGGACTCGGGTGGTTCTGCGAGGAAAACCAGTTCCGTCATGTGGTGATGTGCCCGGTGCTGGTCCGGCAAGAATTGGTGGGCGTGTTGACGTTGTTTTACCGCAACGACCCGAAGCTGACCTCGAAATCGACCGAGGAAATGCAGTCAGCGGCGAACCTGTTTCTCTGCGCGCTGTGACGCGGCGCGACCGGCGAACTCAAGCGGTCGCGCCGGCGGCCGCCGCTTCTTGTGAATCGCGCCCGAACAGGTTTCGCGTGAACCATCGCCACACGGCTTTGATGCCTTTGAGCATGCCGGTATCGCGAACGTCGTTGATGCCGTAGATCTGGCTGATTTCTTCCTCGTGTTTCTTGTAGCGGGGCGGCATGGCCAGCAATGATTTGGTCTTGTCCTCTTTCACCGTCACGATTTCGGGATAGAACAGTCCGCGTCCGACGGCGAGTTTTTCTTCCGGCAAGGAAACGGTCTTTTGTTGGAACACCAGCCACGGCCGGTATTGGAAGGTCAGTTTGCCGTCTTCGGTTCGCACGAGCTTGCCGTAGGTGCGCACCGGGGTTTTTTCAAACTTGCGCGCGGTGAACATCCAGTTGCCGTTGGCGGCCGGCTTGAAGCGTCGTCGTCGCACCGTGAAGAAATCCCACGTGAAAACGGAGCCGAACACCATCATGCGAAACGACCAGCCGGCCAGGAAATAGGCGATGACCACGATTCCCAGGGAGATCAGCGCTCCCACCCACGGGTTGATGTAGTGGATGGCGGTCAGGGCTCCCAGCAACGCCGTGCGCACTCCCTTCAGCACCGCGTCGAATCCGCCCCAGGGGCTGATGAGAATCATCACGTTGATCACGTGCCCGACCAGCCACACCAACACAAACATCGTCACCGCCAGCGGGATCATCAGGATGTTCAGCAATGGGGCGAAGTTCACTGCGAGGATGCCGGCTTGCGTCACATCGGGAGCGCCCGACGAGGTCATGACCGTGGAATGAAAGATCGCCGCGATCGAGGGTACCACCGCGCCGGCGGCCACGAGTCCGCTGACTTTGCTTTCCACCGTCTCCGCGACATCCAGCGGCTTTTTCAGGCCCGGCGGCAGAATCGCGCCGGCGGTGTCTTTCACCGCCACCACAAGGACGAGCAACAAAGCCGGCAACCAGAACTTGAGGTTGGAATACCACGGCAAGCTGTCCTTCTTTTCCGCCGGCGTGGTGAAATAATTGTAAGCGCCGACCACGCTCACGCCCAACAATGGCGAAATGGCGATGCCGGTAATCTCGGTGAGCGCACGGGCAGCGGCTGATCCTTGTTTGTCGGTCGGCGCTGCTTCTGCCGTCGCGCCGAACATGGCAACGGTGATCGCGACGACTCCAAGCCAGCGGAAAAATGTTTTCATGGCAGCACTGTAGCGAAAACGACTTGCTGAGTCAGCAGCAAATTCGTGATACGATGCCGGCATGGCTGAGCTAAAACCCTGCATCAAATCCTTGTCACACAGCGAAGTGACCCGCGCGTTGGCCGACATGAACGAACCAGCGTACCGGGTCAACCAGGTGTTGCATTGGATCTATGAGAAACAGGCCGGCTCCTTTGCCGGCATGTCGAACTTGCCGGCCGGGCTGCGCCAAAAGCTGGACGACACGTTCCAGCTTCACGCCGTCAAGGAACTGAAAACACGATTGGCTTCGGACACGACGGAGAAATATCTGTTTCAGTTGCACGATTTGTCATTGATTGAGACAGTGTTGATACCGGCCACGCCCGGTCTTTCCAGCCAAAGCGATCGGCACACGGTCTGCGTCTCCACGCAAGTGGGATGCGCCTACGGCTGTCTGTTTTGCGCCAGCGGCCTGCAAGGTGTGAAACGGAACCTGACCGCGGGCGAGATCGTGGATCAAATCTGGCAAGTGCAGAAACACATCGGCGAGCGCGTCAGCAACATCGTGGTCATGGGCATGGGCGAGCCGCTGGCCAATTACGAGAACTTGATGCGGGCGTTGAAGATCATCAACGCGCCGTGGGGACTCGGCATCGGCGCGCGCAAGATCACCGTTTCGACGGTCGGACTGGCGCCCCAGATCAGAAAACTGGCTGAGGAGCAGATGCAGGTGCGCTTGGCGGTATCCTTGCACGGCGCGACGGATGAAGTCCGGCAACGGATCATGCCGGTCAACAAGAAGCATCCGCTCAAAGAGTTGCTGGAAGCATGCGACTACTACTGCAACACCCGGCAGCGAATGATGACGTTTGAATACATCCTGATCGAGGGAGTCAACGATGCCTTGGATCAGGCGCACAAGCTGGGACGGATCGCGCAGCGGTTGCGCGCGAAAGTGAATCTCATTCCCTACAACACGGTGGAAGGATTGCTGTGGCGTCGCCCCGACCGCGAACGGTGCAAAATGTTTCAGCACACCGTTCAGGGATACGGCGTGACCGCGACGTTGCGGACGGAGAAGGGCGCGGACATCAACGCCGCCTGCGGTCAGTTGCGCCTCCAACACGAGCAGGCCGCAAGGTAAAGTGTGCGGGCCGGCAGGGCCAAAACAAACGTGCCGCGGTGTGTGTAACCTTTTGGCCTTTGCGACCGTCTGTTTGGGGTGAAAGGAGTTGGAAAATGCGAACAAGCACAAAAGTCTATCTGATAACGGCGGTGACAGGGATGTTGGCCTTGGCCAGCGTGGCGTTGGCGGTCGAAAAGGGACCGGCACGCGAGCGATTGGCGGCGCGAGCGGGCGAACGCAGGGAATCTCTCGGCATCACCGACGAGCAAAAGGCCAAGGTGAAAGAGATTCTGCGTCAGCATCAGCCGGAAATGGAGCCGCTGATCCGCAAGTCGGTGGAGGAACGACGCGCCATGCGCGACTTGATTCAAACCGGCAGCGCCACCGAGGCGCAAATTCGAGCGCAAGCCGCCAAGATTGCGGAAGTGGATGCCGATCTGTGGGTAGCCCGGTCACGTGTGGCGGCCGATTTGCGGGGCGTGTTGAGCGCCGAGCAGATCGAAAAGTTCCAACAGATGCGCCATGACTTTGAGGACCGTATGGATCAGGTCATGTCCCGCATTGGCAATCGAGTCCGGGAAAAGTAACATCAGGGCGCGATGACCGCGCACAGCGATGCCACATCCGATGAACGCCTCGTACAAGCGACCCTCGCGGGCGATGACGGGGCGTTCGCGGAGTTGGTGGCGCGTCACAAGAAGCGGATCTTCGCCATGGCCGCGCGGTTCACCCGCAATGATCACGAGCTTGACGATGTGTGTCAGGAGATTTTCGTGAAAGCATATCGAAACTTGTCGAGTTACCGGGTCGAAGCGCCGTTCGAGCATTGGCTGTCCCGGGTGGGTGTGCGCGCCTGTTACGATTTTCTGCGGAAGAAGAAGCGTCACAGCCACGATGTCAGCTTGGAAGATGGCGCGGGCGAGTTGGCGGACGCGCGAGCGCACCGGGATCGTCAAAGCGCTGAAGCGGCGGATTTGCTGGAGTTCGCCTTGCCGCAACTGTCAGCCGATGAACGGTTGGTGGTGACCTTGCTGGAACTGGAAGAGAAAAGCGTTCGCGAAGTGGCGGAGCTGACCGGCTGGAGCGAAGCCAACGTGAAAGTGCGGGCGCACCGGGCGCGTCGGTCGTTGCGGAACATTTTGGAGACACACCATGAACGATGAACACAAAGATATGACGGATCCGAAACTGGAAGCCCTGTTTTCGTCGGCGCGCGCGCGTCGGCGCGACACGTCGCGGGTGGAATACGGTTTTGAGACGCGGTTGATGGCTCGTATCCGCGATGAGCGCGCCGGTGCGCCGGGGTTGTGGCAGTCGTGGACGTGGCGGTTGATGCCGGCCTTTGGCGCGGTGGTGATGGCGTTGGGAATCTGGATGTATGTGGAGCCGGTGGTGCCCACGGCTGACCTGGCCGGCACTTTTGATGTGGCCAGTGACGCGGCGTTGTTAAAAGCCTATGGTGGCGAGGATTGAAATGAGGAACTGGAAAACCATAGCCGGTGTGATCGGTGTGTTTGTGCTGGGAATGGTGGCCGGTGGGTTGCTCACGGCGCGTGTCGTCTATAAACGGGCTCAATCCGTGGCCAAAGGCGAAGCGCCGATGAGCGGTGAATTGTTGGCCCGCCGGTTGGGTTGGGAACTGAAGTTGACGCAGCCGCAACGCGAGCAACTGCGCGACATCATGATGGCCAGCCAACTGCAGATGCGCGACCTGCGACGACAAACGCAGCCGCAAGTGGCCACCATCCTTCGCGAGACGGATGCGAAGATTCGGGCGATCTTGAGTCCAGACCAAGCCGAGAAGTTCGACAAGATCGTGGCGGAACGAAAAGCGCGGTGGATGGAAAACCAGCCGCCGCGTCCCATAATGCCGCCACCGCCCCGTCCGCCACGCGAGTGACGCCAAGCGTTCAGACCAACACGGTCACCAGCGAGTCTTACGATTCCGGATCTGTGGCGTGTCACTTCCGCAGCCGGTGCCTGATATTAAACATCGCAATCAATAGCATGGCTGCAGCCACGATTACCCAATGGTCCAGACAAACAAATTGGCGGATGCCGCTGGACTATTCGTCACCCATGACGGACCGGTGCGCGGTAGTTGATCCCCCTCAATTGCTATTGATCAAACTGATGATTTCCTTCGTCAAGGGAAACGTGCCCGGATACTTTTCACGAAGAGTTTCTACACGCAACTCTCTTTTCTCAACACGCTCAAGGATCTTTTCCAATTGCAGATAGGCGGCTTTGAAATCTTCGTATTCTCGCGCTTTCTTTTCAGGCAAAGACTTTTCCGCTTTGCGCAACAGTTCCTGCGCCAACCTAGTTTCCCCATCAATCAACCCCGAATAGATTGCATTTGCGAGCCACACAGATGCTAGGTGTGGCGTCCCCAACGACTGACCTGTAATCTGCTTGCGAAGGGCGTCCATATCCCTGTTCTTCCAGAGTTCGCCGAAACGAACCAGTATAGTCCGCTCAACGTCCGCATCGGTTGCGGGCTGTGACACAACGACGAAGGCCTGATAGGTGGCTTTCCTGCGTTCATCGCTGATAGCCTGCCGCGCAGCAAGATCGAACGGACAGGTTGTCTTGATGAGGTGCTTGCCTTGGGTTGTTGGCTGGAAGAAATCCGGCGGAAATGTCACTCCAATCTGGAGATTGGACAACACACTCCACGAATACAAATCCCCGCCCGGAGTGCGAATCTCACGTTTTGTCCAGATACCTGTTTCGCGGGCTACCCAGATTCGCTCAGTCCAAGGAGGAAGTTTCTGAAGAGTGGCAGTCGCCATGACGACCTCAGTCGTGCCGATCCCTTTGGATTTCAGTCCGTCAATCATCTTCGGGTCTTGAACTCGCTCTGAGAATTGAGCAACGAGAGGGTTGATGGCGTCTCTTTCCAGAACAACAAACTCAGTATCGTTGGTTACGATCCTCCCCACGCCTTCCATGCCATTTCGTAGATTGACAAATACCAAGTCTTCAATTGAACAAACGCAATTGCTAGCCGCTGCAATCAAGTTGCCAACTTCTTCCCAGTATCCTATTCCATCACAATACCGGGTGAAGCGGGGTGTCTTCCCCAAGATGACAGTATTCGGTCTAGAGAAGATCCCCTCGTCAATTCGATACCGGCCATTTGTGATATCCGCATGTAGTTGATCGCAGCTTACCGCTTGGCCAGACCGATGGTTCACTTGTATGGCGGAAAAACTGAGGAGTTCTTTTTGTCGCTCTGCAATCTCTTTGATGGCGTCTTCCACCTCACGCGGTATTTCGGCGCGTGCGACGGCGCCAACAGGCATAATGCCTGCCAGTCCTACAATGACTGCAGCAATGTATCTGCAAAAGAAACTTGTGTTCATTAAAGAGCCTTTCCAAAAAGTTTAAGTATTTGTGCTGCGAAGGCCGAGACGGCCTCCAGCGCGCTTTGGTATGCGGGCCAATTGGCTACTTGATCTTCGCTCTGAATTGGATAGACACATGTATTATCTGGAATCGGAGGACAGTCCACGCCAGTTGCGCCTACACAGTCCCAACGAGCGCCACAACAGCAGACTCTAAACAACTCTCGCACCCCAATGTATCTAATCACACACGCCAGCCAGTCATTGATTGCGTCCACCGGCACAGGCGCAAACATATTTTCAGTCATGGCAGATACACCAGCAGCGGCCGAAATCATCAATACAGTTGACTCCAGTTCGGCATCAAAAACACATTGTCCATATTCTGGAACACGAGGTTGTATTACAATTGTCGCGGTTTTGACTACATCGTCATCCCTCTCATCCGGATTCACATTCTGGTCGCGCCATGTTGCGGTAATAGTGGCTGTACCAATATTCGTCAAATCTGGCGACGCTGTGAAAGTTGCCGTGATCGGATTCGGGTGAACAAGATACTCTGCAGAAAACGACTGGATGACTCCATCCACGCACTGCTCCCAAGTAATAGTATCCTTGTCCTGCATCGGCCCAAGGCTAATTACCGGTGTCGGATTGTCTTCCATACACGCCTCAACATTCTGACCACAGAGAGAAATAGAACCCCAAGTGATATCGGTGCCATTCACATATATACGCCCATCACCGCCGGGGACCCCAGGCGCTGGTTCTGAATGGCCCTGCAAATTCAAAGGCAATGACATCACAAGAACCTCAAATGTACAGTCGAGTGGATATCCGCAGGGGTTGGACATTGTTACCGCAACCGAGGTTGTGCCTACAGGAAATTCCGCACCAGACTCCGGCGCAGACATCACCGCAGATCCCGGACACTCAACAAAACCCAGCGGAAGTACGAATTCTACCGGAACAGAGCATTCTCCCGGTGCCGCGAAAGCAATAATGTTCGGGGGGCAGTTTGTAAAGCCGGGCGAATTGGTACTTACAATTGTTGTCGACTGCGAGATAGGGCTGGTGTTCGGACTATGGCAAGTCACGTTCACCAGATTGCTGCCCACTGCTGGCGTGAACGTCTGCGTCAGGTTCGTGGTTGCCGGCAACGCCACGCTGTTGGTGGTCCAGTCAAACAAGCTGGCGGATGCCGCAGGATTATTCGTCACCCATGCCGGCCCCGGCATCACTTGCAACGTCACCACCTCATTCGTCAGCACATACCACGTCAGGTTCGTCACCGAACCGGGTACGGGCGCATGACCCAAGTCGTTTGTCAGAATCAAATCCGCCACCTTGAGCTTGCTCGGTGAGTTCGTGGAGAGCGTGTGCGTGCCGCCGGATCCCTTCACCAGCGTCCACGTCTGTCCCGCCGGCATATCCACCACGTCCGAGGTCTCGCCCGGCCCCGTGAACGTGTACGTCCGCGACCAGCCGCCACCATACTTCCACACCACGCAATCGCCCGCGCCTTGCGACACGATCCGCAACGGAAACTTGTTGGTCGCGCCGCTCTCGTACAGCCCGGCATACACACTGCCCAAACTGAACTTCGGCCCCGTTGAACTGGACGCCAAGACCACCACGCCTCCTTGGCCTTTTGCCTCCGCCAACTCCGCCGGCGGCGCAAAGATGCGCACGGTGAACGGTGCCAACACCCGCGCCCGAGCCGTTCGGAACCGGATGGTGTATTCACCGGGTTGGTCATACTGCACCGGCAGGAACTCCCCGGCCTTCAACCACGTCCAACCCCGGTCGCCTTCCCGATGCACCTCCACACCGGGCAAACCGCTGCCCACCGGCACCGTCAGCCAGAACCGGTCGCCGGAATCTACGTCAATGGAGCGGTTGGATTGCATCACGTCCACCACCGAGCTGTTGGGGTCTCCCACTTCATTGGCGGCGAAGTTACTCCTGATGGTTGCCAGAAACAACACAGCCAAGATCACCACGCCAATGTTGGTTCGTCGCATGATTCGCATCTCCTCGTTTGGTTTGTGGTGCAACTCTATACCCCCCGGTTTTGTCAATCGAAACAAACGGGAGATATGAAGTGGGGTAGGTTCGGGCCGCCGGGGTGACCGCTTGTTCAACGAACCTGCAGGGCGTCCGTCCGCTTGCCCGACGTGTCAGGTTGCCGGCTGCTGCTGGGTCAGACAGTGGAACGATCCCAAGCCCCAGACGAGATTGGTGCTGTCCAACGGCACCACTCGGCGGTCGGGAAAACATTTCTGCAAAACCTCCCGGGCCCGATCATCGTTTCGGTGCCGGTAGGCTGGCATCACGACCACGCCGTTGGCGATGTAGAAGTTGGCATAGCTGGCCGGTAACCTCTGTCCCTTGTGCTCCACCACGCCGGGCATGGGCAGTTCGATGACGCGCCGAATCTCCGGCAGGGAACGCAACCGGCGCAGATTCTCCTGCAACGGTTCGTAGTTCGCATCCGTGGGATCGTCTTCCACAATCGTCACCACGGTGTCGGCGCTGACGAATCGCGCAATATCGTCCACATGACCATCGGTGTCGTCACCGACGATTCCTTCGCCGAGCCACAACACTTTGGTCACGCCGAGAAAATCTTGAAGCCGCTGCTCGATTTGTTGCCGGGACAGCGTTGGATTGCGATTGGGGTTGAGCAGGCAGGCTTCGGTGGTCAGCAGCAGTCCTTCACCGTTCACGTCAATGGAGCCGCCTTCCAAGACCATACCGGGCCGAAAAACCGGCAGGCCGAGGATTTCGGCGATGCGGTCGGGCGCTTGATTGTCGTCGTCGAACGGACGGTACTTTCCGCCCCAAGCGTTGTATTCCCAATTCACGATCGCTTGTTCGGTCGTCCCGTGCCGGTTCAAAAAAATGGGACCGTGATCGCGACACCACGGCTCGTAGGTGGGCACCAGGTGGTAATAGACATGGGGAACATCGCCGACCGTCTTGCGCGCAATCTCGGCCACGGACTCGTTGCGGACATTGATGTTCACGCGTTCGTACCGGGCGATGATGCGGACCAATTCACCCAATGTTGGCAGCACCTCTTGGTACCTGCCCGGGAAACTTGCGCCATCCGGTCGCGGCCAACTCATCCACGTGGCCGCGTGCCGGTGCCATTCCGCCGGCATCCGGTAACCTAATTCACGTGGAGTGTGGTGGGGCATGGGCGCGGATTGTTGACCAAGCCCGATGTCGTCGCAAGCGCATTAGTATTTGTGGCTCACCAAATGATGCAACGAATCATCACCCGGTATGTTAAACGTAGCATCATGATCACACGATTGATTCTTCTTGGGGCAATCACCCTCGCCCTGACGGCGAGCGCGGCCGAACCACCGGCTTTCGTTCTACAGACAACCGAGCTTTCCGCCGGCACGTTTTCCGTGCGCGTGCCGACCGGAAACTACACGGCACCGGCGGCAGGCGCGGCGAACTATGCGGCGCCGGGACCGATTGTGGCGTTCAAGGGCGCCGACGGTGTATGGCGCGGCCACGGTTATCTGGAAACGTATCCGCGACTGATGGCGTTCACCGGCAAGGTCGAAGGCGGCACCGCGCAACTCACCTACACGTTCGAGGGCGAAAAGAAATATGAGGTGACGATCACGGCCAAGGACGGCGTGGTGCTGTTGGATGAATCGAGCCAGCTCGGCCCGCGCAACCTATATGTGTTCGATGCGTATTACGGTCAGTGGGAACCGACCTCGGGCTTTGCCGTGGATTGGGCCGGCAAGAATCACGCGTTTCTGTTTCTTCCCTGTTACTACGACAAACCCGAAGTGACCGTGAATCCGTCTGCCGCCGATGCGTCCGCCAAGCCCGGTGGCGCGGCGATCTTGAGCGCGGACCCCGGCAAGAAGGATGTGGCTGGGTTTTGGTGCCGCGCGCCATCCAGTTGGACCGGGGCCGACACGATGGGGTTCCAGTTGTGGCAACGGCGGCAATTGCCCGGTGACCTGGCCAGCCGCCATTTTCTCGGACCGGACACGAAGAGCGATTCGACGCCGAATCCGCGCACCGCGCCGTTGCTGGGCAAATCGTTGTATGAGGGACACGTCACCATCGAGTTCAGTCTCGGAGTCGGCACGCGGAAACTGGGGTTCGCAGTCACGGGAAAGGGTGAATCCAAGGAAACGATACCGGTCGCGTTCAAGAAACTCGTGGAGGCGAACCAATGAGATCATTTGTTTTGTTGTTGGCATTATGCGTGACGGTGTCGGCGGCCAAGCCGGGCGACACGGTAGTGGTCAACGAATACTTCGGCGTCAAATACTCGCAAGAGCCGGTGTCGTTTGACGTGGACCTGACCGGCGGCGTGGATGCCAAGACGTTGGGTTTGGAGGGAGTGCCGTCGCAAGTGGAGATCGTGCAGCCCGGCAAGCTCGCCCGCGTGTGGACGCTCGTGGATTTTTCCGCGCCCGGCCAGTATCAGTTCAAGATCGGCCAATCGCCGCGCGCGCCGGTGCCGTTCAAAATCGCGGATGCGGGTGCCGTGGGAAGGGTGAAACTGGTGAGCGTCGGCAATCCCGTGTTCAGCGCCAAGGTGCCGGTGGGAACGGTGAAGTTTGAGCCGGCCATCTCGGCGTTTGAAGTGCCGGGGCCGGTTGTTTCAGTTTCGATGGACGGACAAAACTGGATCGGCAGCGGTTATCTGGACACGATCCTGCGGGTCAAGAGCATCACCTGCGAAGTGGAGCAGGGGCCGGTGTTCTGGCAGTCGCGGATCCGGTACGAGTTCGAGCAGGACAAGACCTACACGGCTCAAGTCCGTATTTACGCGGCGAAACCGTACGCGCAGTTGGTGGAAGACTTCAACTTGGGCGGAGCGTCCAAGTACATTTTCAACTTCGACGATTGGTTCCCGGAACAGTTCATCGGTTGCGGCGATCAGGCGCAAACGAAGAACTACGAAATCGGCAAAATGGACGCCGGGGATTTTATCAAC
>CAZEQV010000082.1:0-11849 GCA_964514435.1 uncultured Verrucomicrobiota bacterium | reverse complement strand
TGCGAGAGCTTGCCGGATCGCAGAGTCCGTTGCGAAGCCTGCGGTCACCGCTGCCTGATCCTCGATGGACACGAGGGGATTTGCCGGGTTCGATTCAACCAGGGCGGCACGCTGCGTGTTCCGTGGGGTTACTTTGCCGGCATCCAGTGCGATCCGATCGAGAAGAAGCCGTTCTTTCACGCCTGGCCGGGAACTTCGACCATGAGTTTTGGCATGCTCGGATGCGATTTGCACTGCGGTTACTGCCAGAACTGGGTGACATCGCAAGCTTTGCGGGATGTAAACAGCGGCGTGCCCGTGACGGAGATGACCCCGCCGGAATTTTGCCGGTTGGCCCAGCTTCACGGGGCCGCTTCGGTGACCAGCACCTATAACGAGCCGCTCATCACCAGCGAATGGGCGGTGGACGTGTTCCGGGAAGCGCGCCGGCACGGATTGCATACGGCCTATGTTTCCAACGGCAACGCCACGCCGGTGGTCCTGGATTTCATTCGTCCGTGGGTGGATTTGTACAAAATTGATTTGAAGGGCTTTGACGACAAACGCTACCGGCAACTGGGCGGCAAACTCGAATGTATCCTCCGTGGCATCGAGATGGTTCATCAGCGCGGATTCTGGTTGGAGGTGGTCACCTTGCTTGTGCCGGGATTCAACGATTCCGAGCCAGAGATTCGCCAGATGGCCGGGTTTCTGGCCGGCCTGTCTCCTGACATTCCCTGGCATTGCACGGCGTTTCATCCCGACTACCGGATGACCGACCGTGACTCGACGCGGATCAGAACGCTGGTGCGCGCTTGTGAAATCGGCAGGGAAGCCGGCCTGCATTTCTGCTATGCGGGTAACGCGCCCGGTCGGGTGGGAGATTGGGAGAACACGCGCTGCGCCGGCTGCGGCGAATTGTTGATTGAGCGGCACGGATTCCGTGTGCGGTCATTCCGTCTCACGGATACGGGCGCGTGCCCGCGCTGTGGCCGTCCCTTGCCGGGACGCTGGGATTGATCAGAACAAGCTTCGTAGATATGGCGCTTCGGTATGAAGTTTTTCTTCGGGGTTCTCGCCCATCCATTCCACCGAGATGAAATTGTGAAAACCGATGCTTTTCAGGCCGCCAATGATTTCCCGGTAATCCAGTTCTCCATCGGCCAGACGGCAACCTTTCTTGTTGCGGCTGTTTGTGGCGTGAACATGAAAGATGTGCGGCGCGAGTTTTTCCAGGGCAGCCACGTGACCGGGTGCCAACGTGGACGGTTGATAAATAATACCGAAATTCGGACGGTTCACCGCGTTGACCAGCCGCAAGGTTCCTTCGACCGTGTCCATCAAGTTCCACGAATGTGTTTCCGCCGCCCAGCGGATTCCGTCAGCGGCGGATTCATCCGCCAATGTCCGCAGGCAGTTTGCGGCGCGGGTCCATTGTTCCTCGGTGGCGTCTTGGCTGGCTGTCTTGCCGGTGAATACGCGAATGGCGGCGGCCTTGAGTTGACGGGCCAGTCGCAGGGCAGCGCGCGCGTCTTCCAAGCTCTTGGCAGCGGTTTGTTCGCTGGTGGTGAAATTGAAGTAGGGTGAGAGCATCGGCACGGCCAGACCGCGATTGTCGAGAAGTTCCCGGACTTCTTGAAGCTCCGCGTCGCCCAATCCCCGCGCGTGCGGTTCCCAGATCTCGATGCCGTCGTAGCCGGCATCGGCTACCTGTTGGATGATCTCGCGGATCGGTCGCTCCACAAAACGCTCTTTGCCCCATTTGTTTTTTTGAAACCCAATGCTGCAGAAACTGATCTTCATGCCGCGCATGATACGGAGCCGATGCCGGTCGCGTCCAAAGCAAAATGATTGAAATAGGAGGGCGTTTCACCCCAAAGTGTGGGCATGACTTCATTGGGGATTCTTGCCGGGGACGCTGTTTTCAAGACGTCTGCCTCCCGTGAGTTTTTGAGTTCGTTGTTTGAGGTGCATGATTTTAGTGACTGGCGTTCCTATGACCCTGCGATGTTGCTGGAGAGATGCCGGTCGGTGGACGTGGTCGTGACGGGGCGCTCCTCTCCCAGGTTGCCGTCTCAACTTGCCGCCGACCGTGGTCGGCTTCGTTACCTTTGTCACCTGCACGGCACGGTCAAGCATCTGGTGGACAAATCCCTGCTTGAAGCCGGTCTGATCGTGACCAACTGGGGCAACGCTGTGGACGGCGTGGCCGAAGGGGCCATGGCCTTGCTGCTGTGCCAGCTCAAGCAGATTCCCACCTTGAATGCTTGGACAAAAGGCGGGGCCGACGAACGCATTTATCAAACATTCCCGGCCACGCTCAAGGGCCGCGATGTGGGTTTGTTCGGATTTGGTCCCATCGGGCGGCACATGGCCCGGATGCTCGAACCTTTTGAACCCAAGATCGCGGTGTACGATCCATTTGCCAAAGACATGCCGGCTCACATTCGGCGATGTGCCACGCTGCGCGAACTGTTTGCGTCGTGCCAAATCATCAGCATCCACTGCGGCTTGAACGACCAGACCAGAATGTCCGTTACGCGCGAGTTGCTGGCGCTGCTGCCCCAAGGCGGCATCGTCATCAACACCGCTCGCGGCGACATTGTGGATGAAAACGCCCTCGCTGAATTCGTGGCTGCCAAACGGCTTCTGGCCGGCTGCGATGTCGTTCACAACGAAACAAGCTGGACGAGTTCTCCGCTGGCGCCCCTACCGGGCGCCATTCTCACCAAGCACAAGATCGGCAGCGGCAAAGGCTATCCGCCCGGCCAAGAGCCGGAGCCGACGTTGCCGGATCATGCCAAGACCAATCTCCGCGCGTTCGCCGCGGGCCAGCCGCTCATTCACGTCATCACGGCCGAGGAGTACGACCTCAAGACCTGACCCCGCATTACCGGGAAGGTGATCCGATGAAGATCCTCTTTTGCACATCCGAATGCGCGCCCTTCGCCAAGACCGGAGGGCTGGGCGATTTTGTGGCGGGACTGGCGAAATCGCTCTCGCGCATGGGGCACGATGTTCGGATTGTTCTGCCGCTGTACGGACAGATCAATCGGGTCAAGCATCACATTGTGGCCGACGGCACGGCCTGCGTTCACATGGGCGGCGGGAAGGAACAGTGGATTGGCGTCCAGACATCCCGGCTTGACGGAGAAGTGCCGGTTTGGTTTGTGGAGTATGCGGATTTCTTTGCGCGACCGGGCATCTACAATTCGGGAACCACCGAGTTTGCCGACAACGCCTTTCGTTTCGCGTTGCTGTCGAAGGCGGCGATGCAACTGTGCAAAGACCGCGCGTTCCTGCCGGATGTGTTCCACGTTCACGATTGGCCGTCGGCCTTGGTGCCGGCCTTTCTCAAGACGTGGGATCGAGTCGGTTCGCCGCTGTCCCAGACCGCCAGCGTGTTGACCATTCATAACATCGGCTATCAAGGCGTGTTTCCCGCGGATGTCTGGCCGTACATCGGGATTGGCGCGGAACATTGGACCGCCGACAAGTTTGAAGATCACGGGCGGGTCAATCTCCTCAAAGCCGGCATCGCCTTTTCGGACGCATTGACCACGGTCTCGCCCACTCATGCCAAGGAACTCCTGACGCCGGAAGGCGCGCATGGATTGGCGCCGTACATCATGGCCCGACGGGACGACCTGACCGGCATCCTCAACGGTTGCGATTACGATCATTGGAATCCGGCCGTGGACAGATTGATCCCGGCCACCTTCAGTCCCGGCAACATGGCCGGCAAGGTCGTCTGCAAATCCGCGCTTCGCGAAAAGTTCATGTTGGATCAACTCACAGCCTGGCCGGTTTTTGGCATTGTCTCGCGGTTCGCCCAGCAGAAAGGGTTTTATCTCCTGACCGAGGCGTTGCCGCGCGCGCTGGATCACATGAACTTCCAACTGGCGGTGCTGGGCACCGGCGAAAAACAGATCGAAGAGTTTTTCCGTTGGCTGACTGTGGCCTACCGGGGCCGCGTGGGATGTCATATCGGATTCTCGGAGGAACTGAGTCACTTGGTCGAAGCCGGCAGCGATTTCTTTTTGATGCCGTCATTGTATGAACCGTGTGGGTTGAATCAGATGTATTCGATGAAGTACGGCTCGTTGCCCATTGTGCGCGCGACCGGCGGGCTGGAGGACACAGTGGAAAATTACAACGAGCGCACCGGCGCGGGCACCGGCTTCAAGTTTCAGGCCGTCTCATCGGGCGCGCTGCATGACACCATCGGGTGGGCGGTGTCCACCTGGTATGACCGCCCCAAGCACATCCAACAACTACGTCAGCAGGCCACGGCTCAGGATTTCTCCTGGGAGAAGTCCGCCGCGCAATATGTGCGTGTGTACGAGAAAGCGATGGCCAACCGCCGCCGCGTTTAGCCCAAGCTCGATCGTTTCGGGGCATCGCAAATCAGAGTGGATTGGGTGACGGGTTGGGCGTAGAAGACAAGGCGGAATCAATCAGGCGGTGGGACAGTTTGCACGCACGGCCGCCGCGAAACGGATAGGGGTGAAGAGTTGAAACCCGGTTTGCTCAAGAAGCCCTTGGAGCTGCTGCTCGGTGTGCCAGTATTCGTCAAGGTGCTGGGCATCGCCGTAGGGTTGATCGTTTTGTTTGGGGGCGGCACGTTCTGGCAGATTCACCAAACCCACCGGCAGTTTGATCGTTCTGACAGCGTTGTGGCCGAACACGTGGCGAAGGAGGCGGCCGTATTGAAACGCGATCTGGCGCGGATGATGGCGTACTTGACCGTGGTGGGATTGTTGATGGCGTGGCTGATGGCGTTGGTGCTGGTTCGTCCCTTGGATGAACTGGTGACCGGCACGCGGCGGGTCCAATCCGGCGATTTCACGATCCGCGTGCCAGTGCGTTCGCGCGACGACATCGGTGAACTCGCGGCGGCGTTCAATGAAATGGCCGGTGCGCTGGAGAACAAAGAGAAAAGCCGGCAACTTCTCGCGCGGCAGGTGATGGCGGCGGAGGAAGACGAGCGCAAACGCGTGGCGCGCGAGCTGCACGACCAGACCGGGCAGGCATTGACATCCTTGATTGCCGGGCTGAGCGCGTTGGAGATGCAGCCGATGCCGGCCACCGAACGGATGAAGCTGGCTGATTTGCGAAGGTTGGCGGAACAGACACTCGATGAAGTGCATGATTTGTCGCGGACGTTGAGGCCGGCGGCGTTGGATGATTTGGGATTGGAGCCGGCCCTGGTCAAACATTGCCAATTGTTCAGCAAGCGATCCGGTGTGGAAGTGAAGGTGGCAACCGTGGGCCTTGGCCCTGAAGCGAGGTTGCCGGGAGAGGTGGAGGTCGCCGTGTACCGCATCGTGCAGGAAGCGCTGACGAACGCCTACCGGCATGGGCAAGCCCGCCGGGTGCAGGTGATGGTGGATCACCAAGTCACACGATTGCTGGTGATTGTCGCGGATGACGGCAAGGGTTTTGTCGCGGAGAAGTGGCGCGAATACGTGGCGCAAGGCGGACATCTCGGTTTGCTGGGTATCGAGGAGCGGGTGGGATTGTTTGGGGGCAAGATGTGTCTGGAGTCCGTGCCGGGCGGGGGAACGCAACTGTTTGTGGAGATCGAGTTGCCGGATCAACGAACGGAAACCTGATGGGGTCTGGCCAGCCGGTGCGCTGGCGGATCTGATCGGGCGCAAACGGATGCTCGCGCGGCGCGAACCCGACACGACAGGGATTCGCGCCCTGCAAGTCCGTGCCCAGCTCAAAACGTGCAATGCGCCCCCTCTTGTTGGCCGGCATCTTTCTCGTCGGCCATTTGGCGTCGTTGTCGAAGGCCTGAAATGGCTCCCCTTGTATCTCTGCGTCGTGGCGGTTGGGCGGGCGTGGTTCGGTCGTCGTCGTTCGAGCCGGCCGATTTGATTCAGCTCTGCTTTTGTTTCCGATACTCACTGGGACTGATGCCGGTCATCTTGCGGAACAGCCGCGAGAAATAAAACGGATCGTCGTATCCAACCGTCTCGGCGACTTGTTTGAGAGGCATAGCCGTCTCAGACAGGAGCGAACAGGCGAGCGCGACGCGCTTCTGAATGACGTAGTAAATCGGACTGACAGCGAATTGCTGTTTGAACAGCCGGTTGAAGTGCGGCACCGACAGGCTTGCTTCGCGGGCGAGTTGTTCGACGGAGATCGGTTCGGCGAGATGTTCGTGGATGAAGCTTTGCAGACGGTGGGTGTCCAGCGGTGTGGTCGTGGCGGTGGACCGGGCACGTTGCTGCAGCCGATGCAGGATCAATCCCAGCAACGCGCACAATCCGGTATCGCAACGCACAGCGAACTCGGCCCGGTGTGCTGAGTGCGCGATGACCAATTCCAACCAGCGGTCCCGCAACTCGGCGTCGAGTCCCAGCTCGATGTGGGGTTGACCAATGCGGCGGGTGGCGCGAAAAAACTTCACGGCCAGTGAGCCGGTAAAGTGGACCCAGACAATGTCCCACGGGTCTGTTTTGTCAGACCCATAGGCATGCGGCTTGCCGGGACGAAACGTCAGCAAGTGACCGGGACGAACGTTGGCGCGGTGGTTCTCTGTTTCGGCGAAGCCCTTGCCGGCCAGCACCCAGATGAACAGATAATCCATTGGCCGGGCGCGTTCACAGAAATGGTCGGGTTGATTGATGAAGTGACCGGAACTGTTAAGATGGAGATATTCGTCGAACATGGCCGGCCGGGAGCATGGCAAGCGGCGATTGGATAGTCCATGCAAATGATTACCGCGTCCATTCCCGGCAGGGCGGGGAGCCGGTAGGGTCATCGCATGATGACACGAGAGCAAGTTTCGTTCTGGAATCGGGAAGGCTACTTGATTGCGCGCAAGTTGTTCAGTATCGAGGCGACCGGGGCGATTCGGGAGCATTTCGACAAGATTGCCGAGAACGGCAAGCCCGTGGAAGGATATTGGAAGCCGGATTTGAGCGAGGCGGCGGCCAGCGATCCGTTGAAGCGGTATCCGCGGGTGATGCATCCGCACCGCTGGGACGGCGGGTTCTCAATGCAGTATTTGTTGCATTCCGGTGTGCGGGAGGTATTGGAGACGTTATATGGTGAACCGGCCATTGCGACGCAATCCATGTACTATTTCAAGCCGCCCGGCGCGCGCGGTCAGGCGTTGCATCAGGACAATTTCTATCTGCAAGTGAAGCCGGGCACGTGCATCGCCGCGTGGACGGCGATTGACCGGGCGGCGCCGGAGAACGGCGGGCTGTATGTGGTGCCCGGTACGCAAGACATGGAGATTGTCTGCCCCGAAACAGCCGACGGCGGCGAGAGTTTCACGACGCATCTGGTGAAAGCGCCGAAGGGCAAGAAAGCCATTCCGGTTGAGCTGGAGGAGGGCGACACGCTGTTCTTCAACGGCAGTCTCGTCCACGGTTCGCCGCCGAACCGGTCCAAGACACAGTGGCGTCGGTCATTCATCTGTCATTACATGCCGGTCAGCGCCCAGCATATTTCCCAGTACTATGCGCCGCTGTTCGATTTCTCCGGGAACGTCGTCGAGAAGTCCCCATCGGCCGATGGCGGACCATGCGGGAAAGAGTTTGAGCCGGGCCAGTACGGCAGTTACGGTAAATGGCATTGAGACAAGATGTTCATGAATGACCGGCAGCGTTTTCTCGCCACGATGCATTATCAGGCGCGCGACCGCGCGCCGATCTGTGATTTTGGATTCTGGCCGGAGACAATCGAGGTGTGGCACTCGCAAGGCTTGCCGGCCGAGGTGAATTGGGGCCGCGCCGGCGTGCGCACAAACACGGCGGAATACTTCGGCATGGACCAATACAGCGGCGGTCCGGGAGTGAACTGCGATCTGTGCCCGCGGTTTGAAGACAAGGTGATCGAGGATCGTGGCGACCACGAACTGGCGCAACAGGGTGATGGCGTGATTGTGCTGCGCAAGAAGTTCATGGGTTCCATACCGGAACATCACGGGCATCTTCTCACCGACCGGGCCAGTTGGGAGAAACATTACCGTCCGCGGCTCAACCCCGATACGCCGCATCGTTATCCTGATTGGAGCAAAGCCCGGCAAGCGTGGCAGAACCCCGATTATCCCGTGCCGAGAACGGTCAGCGGCGGCAGCCTGTTCGGGCGGTTGCGGGACTGGATGGGCATCGAGGCCATTTCCTATCTGGTGTACGACGATCCCGGCTTGTTTGAGGAGATGGTGGTGACGATGGGCGACTTGGTGGTGGAATGTCACCGGCGCTTGTTCGAGCAGGGCGCGCGGTTTGACGGGTGTTCCATGTGGGAGGACATGTGCTACAACAGCGGCCCGTTGCTGGCGCCTGAATACTTCAAGAAGTATCTCGTGCCGCAGTACAAACGGATCACCGAACAACTGCGCCGTCATGGTTGCGATGTCGTCTGGTTGGACTGCGACGGCAACATCGAGGCATTGGTCGCGATGTGGTTGGATGCCGGGGTCAACTGCATGTTCCCCATCGAAATCGGCACTTGGGGTGCCGACCCGGTCAAGTACCGCCAACAATACGGCAAAGAGCTGTTGATGATGGGCGGGTTCGACAAACACATTCTGGCGCGCACCAAAAAAGAGATCGAAGCGGAAATCTATCGGCTGACACCGTTGGTGGAAGAGGGCGGCTACATCCCGTTCTGTGATCATCGTGTTCCGCCCGACGTGCCGTTGACGAACTACATGTTCTATCTGGAGAAAGCCCGGCAGGTCTGGGGCAAAGGCGTGAACCTGAAACCGATGGGCATCGTGCCGGCCGTCTGAGTGTTGTGTTGCGATTGTGAGCAGACCTGCGCCAGCCGCAAAAGATTGTCAACGAGGACGGTTTGCGCCATGAATCCCGGCAAGGAGATGGAAATCATGCCTAAAAAATCGAAGTCAGTTTCACGCGAATGGTTGAACACGAAGTTGCCGGCCCAACAGCGCGCCGCGGCGCTGGTTGCCCAAATGACGCTTTCAGAGAAGGTCTCGCAGATGGTGCACACGGCATCGGCCATCGAACGGCTCGGGGTGCCGGAATACAACTGGTGGAATGAGGCGTTGCACGGCGACGCGCGGGCGGGTCGGGCCACGGTGTTCCCGCAGGCGATGGGGATGGCGGCGTCGTTCGACGATGCGTTGCTGCATCGGGTGGCGACGGCGATTTCCGACGAGGCACGCGCCAAACATCACGCGGCACTGAAGTTGAACAATCGCGGCCAGTATTTCGGGCTGACGTTCTGGTCGCCGAACATCAACATTTTCCGTGACCCCCGCTGGGGGCGCGGCCAGGAGACGTACGGTGAATGTCCGTATCTGACGGCGCGGATGGGGGTGGCGTTCATCAAAGGATTGCAGGGCGATGATCCCCGATATCTCAAGTTGGCGGCTTGCGCCAAACACTACGCGGTCCACAGCGGACCCGAACCCGACCGGCATTCGTTCAACGCCATCGTCAACCAACGTGATTTGCGCGAAACGTATCTGCCGCAATTCAAGGCGGCGGTTCAAGAGGCGAAAGTGGAATCGGTGATGGGTGCCTACAATCGCACCAACGGCGAGCCTTGTTGTGGCAGTCCGACCTTGCTGCAGAAAATCCTCCGCGAAGAATGGGGATTTGACGGTCACGTGACATCCGATTGCTGGGCCATCAAGGATTTCCATCAGTTCCACAAAGTCACCAGCAACGGCGCGGAGTCGGCGGCGATGGCGGCCCGGCATGGTTGCGATTTGAATTGCGGCTGTCTGTTTCTCGAATTGATTGACGCGGTCAAACAGGGCTTGATCACCGAGGCCGAACTCGACCGGAATCTCACACGGCTGCTCACGACGCGGTTCCGGTTGGGAATGTTCGATCCCGAATCGCGCGTGCCGTGGTCGAAGATCAAGCCGTCCGTCGTCAACTGCGAAGCGCACCGGAAATTGGCGCGTCGTATGGCGCAGGAATCCATCGTGTTGCTCAAGAACAACGGCATTCTTCCGTTGAAGAAGGATGTTCGTCATCTGATGGTGGTCGGACCGAACGCGATGGATACGTTGGTCTTGCTGGGCAATTACAACGGATTTGCGCCGCAAATGAACACGATTCTCGCCGGCATTGTGGAGAAAGTATCGGCCGGTACGCAGGTGCAATGGTCGAAAGGCTGCGAACTGGCCGCCGACCGGCCCATCAACGACGGCGAACTCAAATGGCTCAGCAGCTACAACCCGCCCGTGGACGCGATCGTGGCGGTGATGGGATACAGCGCGGCGTTGGAGGGCGAAGAAGGCGCGCTCGAAGGCGGCGGCAACGGCGACCGGATGCAGTACGGATTGCCGGGACGGCAACAGGAGTACCTCGAAGCGCTCAAGAAACTGGGCAAGCCTATTATTCTCGTCGTGACCGGTGGCAGTCCGATTGACCTCGCCTGGGCGAAGGAGAACTGCGATGCCATTGTATTCGCTTGGTATCCGGGCGAGCAAGGCGGCAACGCTGTCGCCGATGTGCTGTTCGGCGACTACAATCCTGCCGGGCGATTGCCGATCACGTTCCCCAAGAGCTACGAGCAGATACCGGCGTTCGGTGACTACAACATGAAGGGACGGACCTATCGCTTCATGGAGAGCGAACCGCTTTACCGCTTTGGCTATGGATTGAGCTACACGAAGTTCAAGTACTCGAAGCTGAGGATTCGCGGTTACGAAGTGAGCGTGGATGTGAAGAACACGGGCAAGATGGCCGGTGATGAAGTTGTCCAGCTCTACGTGAAGGACCTGGAAGCCAGTGTGCCGGTTCCGATCCGTCATCTCGAAGGTTTCAAACGCATCCACCTCAAGCCCGGGCAGGTCAGGACGGTGACATTCTCACTGAGTGCCGAACAATTGATGTGTTATGACGATGCCGGACAACCGTTCCTCGAACCGGGGATCTTTGAGATCAACGTCGGTGGCGGTCAACCCGACGACCCCGCCAGCGGTGCGGTGCGCGGGGTTTTGGAGGTCAAGCAGCCATAGGAATCCTGCTGCCGTGTTTCATGGCCGGTGGGTGGTTTGTCCATCATACCGAGTCAGGTCTGCCACCCATGCGGTTCAGGAGCCGTTGTTCACGCATCCCTTGCTGACCACGACAAAGACATGCCCCCCGTGGCCAGTGAGCAACGCCGTCCACCAGACGATCAAGAGTGACGAGATGGCCGGACAGCGCGTTAATGTCGAAGGGCGGTTGCGGAACAAGATCGTTCCACGCGACCGGCTTGCGCAGGCGGTCGCCACCACCCGCCCGCCCAGCGCCACTACCGGCCACGACCTTTCCGCGAAAGGGCGTGTTACGTTCCTTGCTCGTCGTAATAATCTAATTGACCTGCGGTTTGTAGATGTTACGAATGCATACATTCGTAATATCCACCATGAAATCGTTCATCCTCCTCACCCTCCTGGCGTTGCCGGCCGCCATCAGCCGCGCTCAAACCGCTGACGTGATCCGCCTACCGGCGGTCGTCGTCACGGGGCGCGCGGATTCCTTGTTGGAGGTCGCGCCGTCCGCCACGGTGGGCACGGTCGGCGCGGCGCAGTTGCAGCACCGGCCCTTGCTCCGCCCCGGCGAGGTCCTGGAAACGGTGCCGGGCGTCATCATCACGCAACACAGCGGCGGCGGCAAAGCCAACCAATTCTTCCTGCGCGGGTTCAACCTCGATCACGGCACCGATCTTGCCACCACCGTCGCCGACATGCCGGTTAATTTGCCGTCGCATGGCCACGGCCAGGGTTACACCGACTTGAACTTCATGATACCGGAATTGATCGAGACGGTGGATTACCGCAAGGGATCGTATTTCGCCGACCAAGGCGACTTCGCTTCCGCGGGCGCGGCGACGATTCTGCAACTGGAAGGCGGCTCATACGGGTATGGCCGGTTTCTCTT
>CAZEQV010000081.1:0-11950 GCA_964514435.1 uncultured Verrucomicrobiota bacterium | reverse complement strand
CTCGTGCGCGCCCGCCTCGTCCGGTGCGTCGAAGCGCTTGCGGCCTTCGCGGAAGCGGCACGCATCGACCCCCGCCGCGGCCGGGCGCTGGCGGAGCTGGCGCGGGTCCGGCTGCTGACCGGTGCCGGTCGGATGACGCCCGCGTGGACGATGAGGAACTGGAAGCGATACTGCAAACGCTGAGTTTGCATCCTGAGTCTCACCTCGATGCTGCGGCATTTGCCCACTATTATTACAGCCTGCTGAAACGTCACCGGCCGCATTTGGCGCCGACGCCGCCCACGGGCCTGGCGTTGGTTCTTGCGGACGGGCAAACCGTGTTGTTGGAACATCTCTACAATCATTACCTGCTCGAACCCGGTCGCATGGAAGAACTCATCGAATCGCACATTGACCGGTTGGATTTTTGCGGGGACGACGTGCCGGATCTGAATGACTTCAAAGCCATCAAACCGTTGTTGTTCCCGAAGGTGTTTCACACCACATCTCGGCAACTTCCCGTTCACCGGTTGAGATTTTGGCCCGGATTGTCCATCGGGGCCGTAGTGCAAGGGCGAGTTTTCACATACGGCGTGAACGCCGAGAGACTCAAAGCCTGGGGCCGCAAATCACTCGATGACATCATGGAGACTTTGCTGGAGAACTTGTACAGCATCGCGCCGGTCGCGCCGCGGGGTTTGTGCAACAACAGCGGCACCACGCAAGCCATCAGCTATGTGGATCATCCCTTCAGCGCGTCCTTCATCCTTTTCCAAGATTTCTACCAGACCACCGCCCACAACCTGAGCACGGAGGAATTCCTCGTGGGACTGCCGGATCCCTCGTGTGTCTCGTGTTTTCGGGAGAAGGACCCGCGATTTGTGGTTCAACACACGGCATTGTTGCGGTGGGATTTCCATCGCAGCGTAGAGCGGTTGACAGACACGATCTACATCGTGACGGGGCCGACACTGAAGGATGTCAAACCGTACGACGTGTTGCACTGTTGTCCGAAGAAGGTTTGAGACCATTCTGCCGGCAGTGTTGGAAGATGTGGATAAAGGAGCGGGCAAACGCGGACGGCTTCTTCAAAATCTCTGATTCAATTTGCCCAAGTTCCCAGAACTTTCCCCCCATGATTTCCTCCGTGTTAATTTGCGGGATGTATTCGCCCATCAATTCGTACAGCCAGACAAATTCCTGGCCGGTTTCCGGGCGCGCTGTGAACCGATGTAGGGGGCGCAAGGCGGGCAGAGACACGACAATTCCCAATTCTTCGCGCAATTCACGAATGGCGCACGCATCATACGTTTCGCCAGTGTCAAGGTGACCGGAGGCACTTGAGTCATAGCACCCCGGGAAAGTGTCTTTGGTGTGAGATCGCTGCTGGAGGAAGAGTTGGCCGGCAGGATTGAACAAGAAAATGTGAACGGCCCGATGCCGCAATTGGCGGCTGTGAACTTCATGGCGGGAAGCCGTTCCGATGACCCGGTCGTGTTCGTCCACAACATCAAATATCTCATGCGGTGATTGTCTCATGTCGGAATTGAAGCAGAGAGGACCGGTAAGCGCAATGGGAGGAAAGAAAAAGCCCTCCGCATTTACGGAGGGCTTTCTGTGTGAATTATGACAGTTTTCTAGAAGCGGACGTTGACTTCCGCGCGCACTTCCTGAGCCGTGGCGGCGCTGTAAGTCGGGTCGTTCTTGTACGCATTGCCCGGAATGAAGACGGCGCCGACGAGCTGCAAGCGCACATCCTTGCTGTAGTCATAGGCAATAATCCCGTCCACTTCCCAGCCGAGGGTCTTCCCGGTCGTGGTGAGCGGGGCCGCGACGCCACCGAAGTCAATGTTCACGTTGCTGCCGGCGGGTGAGTCATTGTCAACCTTGACGTAGTAGTAGCCCTGAATGGATAGGGTGGTGCTTTCCGCCGGTTTGACGGAGAGACCGAGGTTGATGATGTGGATGTTGGACAACGCGGGGGCAAACAGATAGCCGTTGTAGCCCTCGATGTAGTCGAACCACGGGAGGAAGTTGTTTTCACCCGTGCCACCACCGCCGCTGGCGTAGGTGTAGCCGGCATTGATGGCCGGTGTCCACGCCACGTCACCCAAGGCGAGCCGCATACCCACATTAGCCAACCAAGCGCTGATGTCATCCGCGGTTCCACCATTGCTGCCGAATTCATAGGCGCCTTCCACCCATGTCTGGAAGTTCTTGGTGAAGTCTATATCCGCGCGTGCGCCCACCAGCATCGGCGAAGCAAATCCCGCCGCCGGGGGAACGTTGGCGAGGCCGGTCACGTTCGGGCCGTTGGGCAGCCAGCCGAAGTAGGCTTCGATGCCACGGAGGATGGAGTCGGTCATTTCCACGCGGCCGTTGACGAACACGAGGTCCGTGTCACGGGCGCTGGAGCCGCTGCCAAATGTGGAGCTTTCGATCTCCTTGGCATAGACTAGGTCGAGGGTAAACGGATACGCATCCCAGACCAAACGCACGGCGTCATGATTGTATTCCTGCTCATAGCCGCTGAGGATCAAGCCGCGACCATAGTGCAGATACTGCCGACCGAGCTTCAACGTGGCGGGTGTGAAAAACACCTCGTTGAGCTGGACGAATGCTTCATTGATGCCCACCGTGTAGCCACGGTTGATGCGTTGGAATGAAGCCAGACCCGCGCCACTGGCGCCTCCACCGGCTTCGAATGATTCTTCTTCCGATGTTCCGCCCCACAGACCTTCGCCACGAAGCGAAACGACGACCAAAACGTGGTCCTCGAGGTCCGCTTCCACGGTGATGCGCGTGCGCTGAGAGATATAACTATCCTCATTCGGCGACGAGCTGTTGTCCAAGTCTGCCGCGTTGTTCAGCCAATAGCCGCGGATGCGGATATCACCGCTCAAACGGATATTCTGAACGTCGGCATATGTGTTGTAGGCCAGTCCCGTGAGGGCAACCAGCGCAACCACTAGCCATACTTTCTTCACTTTGCTCCTCCTTGTTGGTTACGTGTTTCTTTTGCTGCACTTGAGGGGTGTTGGCCCCTCAAATTGTGGTTCACTTCGTCTGTCTCCAAGCCAAACCACAAGCCGCATGAGAATCCGGGCTTCTAAGAACATTACAGCACACTCCCTTGTTGCCATCGTTCTCAACTTAGCCAGACCTCCATTCCAGCTCGTGAACGGCTCCTTGTAATCCACAGGGTTCTTACAACCCTGCGAATTGCTGGAAATAGTAATGAATGACTGTTGCCAGTCAAGTCATAATAACACATTCTTCAAAGAACTATAATTCGCGTTTGTAAGCACTTACACAAATCGCCCCGAGAAAAACTACGGTCCGCCGAACGGTGGAGCTGTCAAGGTGGTGTTTGTCGCAGGCAGCGGCGGCTCTTCAATGATCTGTCGTCCCAATGAAACCCAGCGCAGATACAGTGGAGTTTGCTGGGAGATTCCAATCCCGCTGGACATCAATTCCTCATATATCTGGCGCGCTTGTTTAAACTCACCTTTGGCCTCCAAGCATCGCGCCATCCCGACGCGAGCCGACAGGCTGGCGTAACCGGTCGGAGACAGGTCCACGATTCTCTTATACTCCGCCAACGCGCCATCCAAGTTTCCCTGCGTTTCCAGACAGGCGGCCAACCCCAGTTGCGCGCTACCGACCAAGGCATGTCGAGGATACATGTCCAGGAACTTCCGGTAGGATGATGTCGCCTCAGCAATCTGGTTCTGTTTGAACTGAAGGTCCGCCATCCTCAACAATGCTTGCGCACCGGTCTCCTTGCCGGCCTGTCCATTGGCCAGAGCCGCCAAACTCGGTACATCATTTGCCTCGGCCAGCCACTTGGCGATCTGCTGCTCCTCGGCTGCCTTCTGACGTTGCCAACCTAAGACGGCCAAACCAACAACCGCCACCGCCACCAGCCCGGCCATCACCTTCTTCCCGTGCTGCTGCCAAAACAAGTCCGGTTCAAACTGTTCCATGAACGACATATCTGCTTTAGGTTCTATGGCCACGCATTACCTCCAAAAGTCCCATCATTCTTGTGAAAAGACGCTGAAACGCAAGTGTGAAACCGTTCATCAGGAGCGGATATGTGAACGTGTCACTTCGACCGGCCCCTTGTTACACGATCAACCTCTGTTTCACCAACGCCCGCACACGCTCCGCTATCTTGCCGGCACTGAGCCCGAACATCTCTAGCAACTCCTCCGGCTTGCCGGAGCGCGGCACCTTCGTCACGCCAATCTTATGAACGCGCACGCCTTCCGTCGAGACCGCCCCGGCCACGGCATCGCCGATGCCGCCTTCCACATAATGGTCTTCCACCGAGAGAATGGTGTTGTTGGTGCGTTTGGCTGATTCCAGCAACAACGCCCGGTCCACCGGCTTGATGCAGAACAAATCAATCACGCGGATGAGAATCCCTTCTGCCTTGAGAATGTCGTATGCCTTCAACGCTTCAAACACTGTCACTCCCGCCGTCGCCACGGTCAGTTTGTCGGCGTCGCTGTGTCGCAGCAGCTTGCCTTTGCCCACGCTGAACGCTTCATGATTGTCATACGTGACCGGGGTCTTGGGCCGGGAAGTTCGGATGAACACCATGCCGGCATGGTTTGCTGCCAGTTCCACCGCCCGTTCCGTGCTGACGGCGTCGCTCGGATACAGCACCACGCAGTCCGCCGTGGCCCGAAACATCGCAATGTCCTCCAGCGCCATCTGCGACGGACCATCTTCGCCGATGGACACGCCCACGTGCGAACCCACCAGCTTGATATTGGCGAAACTGATCGCCGCCATGCGAATCTGGTCCGCGCCGCGTTCCAAGAAACAAGCGAACGTCGAAGCGAACGGCACTTTGCCACGCGCCGCCAACCCGGCTGCCACGCCGACCATGTTCTGTTCCGCGATGAACCCTTCCACAAAACGGTCGGGGAACTGTTTCATGAACTTTTCCGAGAACGTGGAGTTCTTCGTGTCGCCATCCAAGCCCACGACCCTCGGGTCCACCTTGCCGATTTTCACCAATGCCGTGCCGTAAGCCTCCCGCGTGGCCACAAGATCTCCAAGTTTGTAAGCGGGCGGATCAATCGGCGCGGGCTGATGAGCCGGCGGCACCGGCTCGCGTTTGCACCGTTTGACCTTTGCCCCTTGCGCCCCGGTAAGCTGTGCCTTCAATTCCGCGATTGCTTTGTCGTGTTCGTCGCCCTTTTTGAGCGGTTTGCCATGCCAACCGTCCTTGTCTTCGCAAAACGATATCCCGCGTCCTTTGAACGTCTTGGCCAAAATCGCCACCGGCAAGTCTTTGCTGTTGCGGGCGCGCCGCAACGCTTTGACCACCTGCTCCATGTCATGTCCGTCAATGACGATGACCTTCCAGCCGAACGACGCCCAGCGTTTCTTGTACGTGTCCATGTCATGCTGAAGCATCGTAGCCTGTGACTGACCGAGACGGTTGATGTCCACAATGGCGGTCAGCTTGTTGAGTTTGTAGAAACTGGCCAATTCCGCTGCCTCCCAGACCGATCCTTCCGCGATCTCGCCGTCCCCCAGCAACACCCAGGTGTGATAATCACGTTTGTCCATGCGCGCCGCGAACGCGCTGCCCACGCCCGCGCTCAATCCTTGCCCCAGCGATCCCGTTGCCACATCCACAAACGGCAACCGGGGCGTCGGATGCCCCTCCAGATCGCTGTCAATCCGCCGCAACGTGATCAGTTTCTCCGCCGGTATGAAACCGACCTCCGACCACGCCGCATACAAGACTGGTGCCGCGTGACCTTTCGACAAAATGAACCGGTCGCTGCCGGGATTGCGCGGGTTCTTCGGATCAATGCGCATTCCCCCGAAGAACAGGGCTGCGACAATGTCCGCGCAGGAGCAACAAGTGGTGGGATGCCCCGAACCGGCCTCCGTGGTGGTGGTGACCGAGTGCATGCGGAGCCGCGTGGCAACATCTTTGAGAGCGTTGTATTTATTGGCTGTAGTCATGGTGTGGCGATGCTACGGGAACCCCACCGGGCTGTCAATGATGGGGCTAAACTTGTGTCCTAGCCTCTCTCGTTGCGACCTACCAGTGCAACGCACCCAACCGGACTCCGGGCACTTCGCCGGTGGGGTGGCATTTCATCCGCCACGCCGGGCGGTAGGAAAACAGCGCCACAGTCGCGAGCGGTCGATGACCGTTGCCCTTCGACCAACACCCCGTCAGGGACTCGGTTTCCGAAAGTCGTAACAATACAGTCCGTAGGCGCCCCGCACGATGAAGCGTCCCTCGACGAACGGATACACCGTGGGCACTTCGTAGCTGCTGGTTTCGGCGAACCCGAAGCTGTAGCCGGGGTGGATAAGCTCCAGCCCTTGCGGCGTGACGCGAAAGAAGCGGAACGTTTGCGAGGCGTGGTTGATGTCCACGTGCACGACCATCAGGTCGCCGCAGGTCAGCAGCAGCGACATGTTGTAGCCGAGGTTGGGTTCCTTGAACTCTTGCAGCACTTTCCCATCGGCGATGTTGACCACGATGATGTCGGGTCGGTCCGGTGACACGCCGCCGCGCTTGCCCATGAAGATGGCGACCCGTTGATCGTCCAGCGCCGTCATGGACAGGCCGCCGTTGTGCGGCCAACCGTACCGGTCCGCAGGCAGTTCCCAGCCCTTCACCGCGCCCGTGGCGGAAATCTTGTAGCTGCGGATGATGCGCGAGCTCCCATCTGTCTCAGCGGATTCCGCATCCGCGTCGTCCTCCTGCTTGCCGGGTTGACGCCGGGTGGTGGTGGCGACCACATCGGCGGGCAGGCCGCCGTTGACGAGCAAGGTGTCGCCCATCAGGAGGTTGTTGATGGTTTTGTAGCCATGTGGCGGCATCCCTTCGATCGTCCAGCGATCCTCGCCGCTGACCGCGTCAAGGGCGTGCAGCACGCCGGCATCGCTCTGCGTGAGCAACAGAGTCACCTTGTCGCGTCGCCAGACTTGCGGGGTCACCTGCGATCCGAGGACGCCCTTGCGCTGCCACGCGACTGCGCCATCCGCCAGGTTCAACGCGACCAGATCACGGCCCGACGCGACGTACGCCTTGCCGGAGGCAATCGTGACCGCGTTGGGCCGGGCGCGCCCGCCGGAGGCCTTGCCCGACAATGCTTGTTCGGTGACGCCCTTGTGATACGGCAACAGCGTCTGCCAGCGCTGATGGCCGGTTTCGGCATCGAGGCAATACACGCGGCCGCTGCCGCCGGCAACAACGAGCACGCCTTCACCCGCGGCCGGGGTGGAATTGATCATGCTTGATTTACCCTCCAAGAACGTCATGCCAGCCAATGGATAAACCGCTTCCCACAACCGTTCGCCCGTGGCCGCGTCGAAACACGCCACATGGTCATCGGCCAGCGTTTGCCACATGGACATCATGAAATATCCTTTCGGCGCGCGTTTGGCCTCCTCGCCTTTGACGTAGGCCGGGCCATTGGGTTGATACCAATAGAGATAGACCTTGCCGTTGGCGACCACGGGGCTGGCGCCGCCGCCGGACGGATTGCGCAGGTCACTGCCGAATCCGCCGTAGCGCGTGACTTGCCCCTTTCCGCCGTTCGGCAAATGGGCTTCGGCTTTCCACATCAACCGCGCCTTGTCCGGCAAATCCACCAGCGAGCCGGCGCTTAGTTGGCCGCGCAACAATCCGTTGCTGCCCAGCCAGTGCGTCCAATCGGACCCCGCCGGCAAGGCGTCAGTTGCGCGCGCGGTCTGGCGGTCGCTGACCCGGCCCTGCACGGTGGCCTCGACCGGTTGCGCGCTGGCTTGGAACGCCGCCTCGCGGCGGGCGAGGATGTCGCGGACATGTTCCTCCTTGCCAGCACCGGCGGCAGCCCGGCTGTGCGTGCCCCGCACCTGACCGGTCACCTTGCCGGCCACGGCGGTCAGGTCCAATTCGAGTGTCCAGCGTTCCGTTGGCCAGTTGCCGGGCTTTTCGCCTCGCCGGTGGCCGTGATATGTCACCTTGCCCTTGAGTGTCGTGGCCGTGGCCGTCAACCCATCGAGTTCCAAGTCGCGCCACCAGCCATAGCGGGGCGCCTCCGCCGCCAGTTGGACCGCTTTCGCGCCACGGGTCCAGATGTGCAACGACAACTCGGTGGATTTGTCCGGGCCGGCCGGCGCGGCGTTGGGCACTGTGAAATGCCAGTGCAGATAGGGCGCCTCGTCCCGGATCAACTTTGGCTCCACTTTGCCGAGCACGTGTTGACGCAGCGCGTCGTCAACCTGCGTGAATGTTTGCGCCTCAGCGGTCGCGGTTGACACCACAGCGGCAATGATCACGAACATTTTCATCGGTGACATGGCAGTTACCTCCGCTTTGTACGCCGATTCAACACCATCAGTCCTGCATTGTTCCCATTATCGCACCGGGCACGATGCTTGTTGGGTAACAACGTCGTTGGAGTACAGGACTGTCGGCCGGCAGCCGAAAATCGAGCCGGCCGGTTTCGCCGAAGCGGATGTCGTGCACCGCGCTACCAGTCTCCAAGCCCAATGCCTGTTGCACGTCCGCCAGACTTGCGAACTTCTGCGGATTGCGCCACGCCACGCCCCAGTGAAACAACCCCTGACCGGGCCGCGTCGCATAGACGTTGTCGCACATCGTCAGCCGCAACTCCTTGACCGGTCGCTCGACATCCCACCAGCCCCACACCTGGGCGTCCCGGTTCCAGGCGAAAAGATTATTCCGAATTTTGTGCTCATGGTTCCATACCGGCACCTCCGTCTTGTCATCAATGCGCGGTGTCGTGCGCTGTTGTTCGCGAAACGCCAGCCCCTCCCGGTTGCCGACGAGCAGGTTGCGTTCGAGGACGCACCCGACCGAACTCGACAACGCAATCCCCGCGTTCGCGCCCCACGCACCGGGCGTGTTCGCGAGCCCGTTGCCCACAACCACGTTGTCGTGCGCGTGCAGCCGGTAAGAAATCTCGTAGAAGATACCGGCATCCTCGTTGTCCGCGATCAGACAATGGCGCACCTCGCAGTCCTCGTTGCCGATGTCGAACCAGATTCCGGTACCGCGGTTTCCGGTAAAGATGCTGCGTTCGAACACCACGCCACGGCTCAATGTCACCTTGTTGCCACCCGCCTCCCATTGGCGATCAAACCCCTTCACGTTGTTGTTCCGGCAAACCGAATCCGTCACCCTCAACCGGTGGGCCCGCGACGCCCCAAACCCCAACTGACCGTTCCCCTCAAACACGCATCGGCGCACGGTAATGTCTTGTCCACGAAAACTGGCGCCGCTGGCGTTGGTCTCTTCAAAAATGCAGTCTTCCACCGCGATATGATTCCCCAGAAACTGCGCGGCGCCTTGTTGAGCTTGATTCGCCGCGTACCGGAACCGAATCCCCCGCACTTCGACCCAATCTCCGCGAACTTCCAGCAATGTGGACCGAGTCGTCGCTTCGACCGTTTCCTTTCGCTTGGCGAGATCAACATTGTCCGGTGCGCACATATAGAGCCGCTTCGCCTCCAAGTCGGCAAAGAACGTCCCGCGCGTCAGCAGCCGCTTCTCCAACACCTGCCGCAACGGCACGCCCAGATACAACACCTGCTCTGCCCGACCAATCAACTTGTGGTAATCGTCCGCCGGATGGGTTCCGACCGGATTCCACGTGATGAACCGGCAAGGCCACGGGGCGCTGAAAATCTTGTCGCCCGATTCTCCTGCTGGGTCTTCCTTCCAATCCCGAACCACATCCGTGCCGGTCACGACCACGGTTTCTTTGTCTGCTGCCACCAATCTTACCGGCTTCTCGGCGGTGCCGCTCACATCCATCTTAATTGTTTCGCGGTAAACCCCACCGGCCACCACCACTGTCCCGCCCGGTTTCACCAACGCCACCGCCCGGCCAATTGTTCGCACCGGTTTCTCCCGCGTCCCCGGCCGCGCATCATCTCCGGTGGGATGCACGTGAAGCACCTGCGCTCCCGCACTCACGGCAAGCAAGCAAGTGATCAGCAGAACCGTGACACGTATGACGGCGTGGATCATGTCGCTTTCAGAGTTTCAGCCGGACCAATTCCATTACGGCCACGTTGCGTGTGACCGTTTCGCCCGACGGCGTTTTCCAACGCAACGTCACCTCGCCGGCCTCAGGTAATGTGACCACGGTGAGTTCTCCCGGCCGAACGACCCACACACCAAGATTGCGGGGACCGAGGTTGATCCGGACGTTCACGGGACCGGGCTGTGCGGTCGTGAGACGCAACTGAAATGAGTGCGGTTGCGTTCCCTCGCCCGCGATCAACCAGACTTGGCCGTCCCGGTCCACGGCCAACAAATCTGGAATCTGGTCGCCGTTCCAGTCGCCAACGATGCCGGCTTGCTGACCTTTTCCCAACGCCACCGCGGCCGGTAGCTTTGACTCCGTGAAACTCAGGCTGCGGGCGATGCCGAAACAGGCGAACCCGCGATTGAAAAAGAACCCCGGTGCCGTGGCGGCATCGAACAATGCCGCCGCGTGGCGGCCATCACCGTTGAAATCGCTGAGACACGCGGCGACAAAATCATTCTCCGCTCCGGTTCCCTCTCCCATTTCTCCTGTCTCGGCCATGACATTGTGCCAGTGGTTCTCCGAATCGCGCCACAACAACGCCACGCCCCCGCGACCGGCCACGAGCAGATCAATCTTGCCGTCAGCGTCGTAATCGCCGGCTAGGATGACTTTCGGCTGCGCGATCGTGGGAACTTTCACCGTCACCGGCTCGCCCGGCGCCTTGTACCGCGCGAGGCCGGTCGCAGACACCTGTGCCGCGTCCGCCGTGCCGGTTCCGTCCAGATCCACGACGACGCACGGGCCGCCCGGACCCGACCACTGGCGTTGGCTGCCATCCGGTTTGAGCAACGTCACGCCCGTCGCCGTGCCGGCGACAAATTCGCCAGCACGCCACGCCAGCGAGAGACATTCCGCAAGCTCGAAGCCACCGGTTGGCGGGGCGAACTTGCCGTCCTCGCCACGCAATGCCAGCCAGAGCTTCGCGCCATCCCACGACGCCACATCGAGTCGTCCATCGCCGTTGAAGTCGCCGGTGACCAGCGCCTCGGATTTTGTGGTCAGACCGAGCGAGCCGGTAACATCCACCGGCGGGTTGCCCTTCGTCCCCGGCTCGAACACCCGGTCGCCGCCGCTCGACAGAATGATGACGCCGTCCTCCGTCCAAACGCAGCCGTGAGACGGGCCGGTCAGTTTGCCCAGCGCGACATCGCGTGCCCATTTGAGCGTGGTGGCCACGGGGAAACTGGCCGCCGGGTCGCTGAGCCCGTAGCGGATGGCCGGCACGAGCTGTCGCGCGCTGCCGCCCCACACCGTTTCCAAATCGTGCGGGTCACGATCCATCGTCCAGACGGTCGCCGTGTCCGTCTGCGTCAAGCCGATCCATTTCGTGCCAATCTCCAGCGCCGCCACGCGCGCGCCGGCCTGTTTCCTCTTTTGAACGCACATCACAGCCAGCGCGGTCTTGGCCCCGCCGAACGCGGCGGACAAGGCTTCCTCCGGCAAGTCTTCCGCCTCCGTGAAATCGAACGCGAGTTTCTTCGCCGCCGGCAATTCCCCGACGAGCGCCTCGACGATCTCCGCTGTCACTTTGCCATCCGCCGGGACGGTGACGCGCAGGACATAGACAGCGCCAGAATCCTTGAGCAGATCGCGGACGGTGTACTGCGGATTGATAAGCGCTAATACCGTGGCCGGCAGGATCAACAAGGCGAGGAACCAACGATTCATCGCGCGCCTCCGGTCACCGCAGGCGGTTTGTCCCAATCGGCATCGGAGCGGATACCGGCCAGTTCGGCGGCCAGGGCATATTCGCGGGCGGCCATGCCGAGCCAGTCGAGACTGATCGTGGCCTGCGAAAGCGCGCCCGCGACCACACCGGCTGTGTTGCGGTCGGCGAGAAGCCGCCGGAGCAGTACGAGCTGAGCCGCCTGTCGGGCCAC
>CAZEQV010000080.1:0-12024 GCA_964514435.1 uncultured Verrucomicrobiota bacterium | reverse complement strand
GAACTGACGCCGCCTTTGGCCGTCAGGATGCCCTCGGCGGCGATCATGCCGCGCAGGTCTTCGGGGGTGGTTTCGTTGCGGACGAGCAAGACTTTCTCGCCTTTGCTGGCGGCTTCCGCCGCGCGGTCCGCGTTCAAGTACATCTTGCCGGAGGCCGCGCCGGGACCGGCCGGCAAGCCCTTGGCAATGATGCGAGCCGCCTTCTCCGCGTTGGCGTCAAAAATCGGCGCCAGCAACTGATCCAGTTGGTCGGCCGGATTGCGTTTGATGGCCGTCTTCCAGTCAATGAGCTTCTCGTTGACCATGTCCATCGAAAACTTCAACGCCGCAAACGCCGTCCGTTTGCCGTTGCGGGTCTGGAGCATGAACACCTTGCCGTCCTGGATGGTGAACTCAAAATCCTGAACGTCCTTGAAGTGTTTCTCCAAGGTCGTGCGAATCTTGTCCAGTTCGGCGTACGCCGCCGGCATTTCCTTCGCCAACTGCGCCACGGGTTCCGGTGTGCGCACACCGGCCACCACGTCTTCGCCTTGGGCGTTGATGAGGAATTCACCGTAGAACTCCTTGACGCCGTTGGCCGGATTGCGCGTGAACGCCACGCCCGAGCCGGAATTGTTGCCGGTATTGCCGTACACCATCGCTTGCACGTTGACCGCCGTGCCCCATTCGGACGGGATGTTGTATTTGCGCCGGTACACAATCGCCCGGTCATTCATCCACGAACCGAATACCGCGCCGACCGCGCCCCAAAGCTGTTTCCACGGGTCTTGCGGGAACTCTTTGCCGGTGCGCTCCTTGATCAGCGCCTTGAAGCGATTCACCAACTCCTTCAAATCGTTGACCGACAACTTCGTGTCTTCCACCTCGCCGCCGTGCAGGTCGTGTTTCAACTTGTGTATCACCACTTCGAACGGCTCGTGGTCTTCATCTTTGCCCTTCTGCACGCCCATCACCACGTCGCCATACATCTGGATGAACCGCCGGTAGCAGTCCCAGGCGAACCGCTCATTCTGAGTCGCGTTGACCAATGCCAACACGGTTTCGTCGTTCAATCCCAGGTTGAGGATCGTGTCCATCATGCCGGGCATCGAGTCACGCGCGCCGGATCGCACCGACACCAACAACGGCATTGCGGCCTTGTCGCCAAACTTCGTGCCCATGATCCCTTCGATGAACGCCACGCCGGCCTTCACCTGACCGTCCAGAATGGCCGGATAGGTTTTCTTGTTCTTGTAATAATATGTGCAGACCTCCGTCGTAATCGTGAAGCCGGGAGGCACGGGCAATCCAATCCGCGACATCTCCGCGAGATTCGCGCCTTTGCCGCCGAGCAACGGTTTCATCGTTCCGTTGCCGTCCGCCTTGCCGCCGCCAAACTGATAGACGTATTTCAACGCCTTCGCTGGTTTCTTCGTCGCCGTCTTGGCGACCTTTTTTACTGCCTTCGTAGCCATGTTAAATCGCGTCCTTATGAGTTTAAGTTATCGAAACCGGCACCCGCCTGTTTCGTCAACGGGGTGAACAAAACGGGCGCATCCTAACAAATCACTCCCCCCTGTCAATCGGAGCGTGTCCAGAATCAGCAGGCTTGGATTTCTCCGCCACCTTTAGTACAAATCTCGGCGCGGAGGGTCTCGTGGAACCATCACCAGAACAAAAACCGCCCGACCAACGCCCCAAAATCAGGCTCAAACCCACCGGCAACATCGCAACTCCCTCACCGTCCGCCTCTCCCACCACCACCACCACACAGACAACCGACGAATCCCACGGCAAACCTCCCGGCGCAGTTGACCCGCCCGTTTATTGGGATGCTCTCCACCTCCCGATGCCGGCAGCGTTCCGCCCCATGCTGTTGGTGTTGGCGGTCTTGCTGGTCGGAATCAGTGTTTGTATTTCTTTGCCGACTTTCCCGGCCACGTTCCTCTTGGCCATCATACTCGGCTCAACCGTTTGGAGAATCTCCACACTCGCCTTGAAATGGAACCTGCCGGCTCCCGCCGCTCATGCCGCTGGACTGGCATCCTTGCTGGCACTGTCAGCAATACTGATGTTCGTCATTGTGCCCTGGTGGCAACGCGACGCCGCGGCGTTCAACAACGGGATCGTGACTCTGACGCACCGTTTGTTGCCAGAACCCGAATCCGCATCCCCGGAGCAATCTTCCAAACACCATCGTCAATGGGCCAACCTCGCCACATCGGAAGTGACCGGTTTCAACGACCGCCTCGCCTCCTACGTGGCCGGCCACAAACTCCTGCTCTGGACGCAAATCGCTTTGATGCTCGTGGCCATTGGAACCTTGCCGGTCATCACGGGACACCGAATGCCGGCAGCCCCAAAGTCCGCCACCGCGACCATCGCTCTCATGGCGCGCTTCCACCGGCACGGAGGACAATTGGCCCTGATCGCCACTTGCCGCGTGACAAAGGCCCTTACCCTGTCGGCACTGACCGTGGCGGGTGCCAGTCTCGGCCGGCTTGACGGCGCGTGGTTCATCGGCGGCTGGGTGCTCGTCTTCGCGCTGGTGACACATCCCGGTCCGTGGATCGGATGCCTGCTGGCCGCGCTGATGATCCCGCAAGCGCCGCAACCCCTCTGTGCAACCGCCGCTGTCATCGTCACCGGCGCGGCCATGATCGTCGCCGACAATCGTCTCCAGTGGTACGTCTATCGTCGGCCCGCGTTGATGGCCGGGCTGATTAATCCGCTGACGACGCTGACCCGACGCACCACGGGCGACAGTCCCGGTGTGGTTTGGTGGATTTTCAAAGTCGCTCGCATTTCTGTCACGGTGGCTTTGCTCGGTATCCTCGCCTGGATCGGCATCGAAATCGTGCCCGAGTTTCTCAAAGACCGTTCCCGCCGCGAAGCCATTGATCTGGCCGAAGACACTCTCCGGGGTGGAAACACCGAAGCAGCCTTGAAAGAGTTTCGCGCCCTGTTCGAAAAATACCCCCACGATCCCGGCGTCCTCATGGGAATGGTCATGACCCAGTCCCGGCGAAAAGATTACGCCGACGCCCTCCTCTTCGCCGAAAAATACGCCAATTGGCAGGAACCGCCCAAAATGCAAACAAGCCTCACCGGCTCGCTCAAGTCTCGCGTGCTGGCTTACATCAGCGTCGCGCCCACCGTCAGCAACCGCGCAAACGCCTACGAACACATCCTCGATTCCATCGAACAAGTGGACGATTACCGCGACGTGGTGAAATCGGCAGCCGACCAGGCATTGGCCATCAACCCCGACAGCCTGCCGGCTCTCCTCTCACTCGGGGCCTTGGAGATTGCCACCCAGAATCCCGATCGCGCGCTGCAGTTGGCCGAACGCGGTATGAAGATCGCGCCCGGCCAAAAAGGCTGGCACGCCCTGCGCGCCAGCGCCTATCTCCAAAAAAAGGACTGGGCCAAAGTCATCGAAGAAGCCGAAGCAGAACTGGCGATTGATCCGCTCAACGAAAACATGCGCGTGATGGCCCACACGGCCGCCGCCGCCAAGTCACGGGGCTTGAAGTAACATTCCCGCTTCTCCGCTCACGGCGATCCAATTCTCAGCCGCATGAACCGTTTCACGTTGCCGGATATCGTGGCGGCATCCTGTGCCCGCACCGTTTGAAACACGCCATCATCCGCCAGCACGTCTTCCGTAATCCCGTCGCCGCTCCAAGCGCCAGCCACGTTAGCGGTCGCCTCCACCGTGTAGGTCACATCCGTCGGCGGTTGGCGGCGCCGGTAGGTCAACGTCAAATGATCGCCGTCGCGCCCCTCCACCGGCAACCCATTCGTCCCGGCCACCGTTGGATCCATCCCCAACGCATACTCCAATAAATTCGTGCTGCCGTCCCCGTCCGGATCCGCGCCCGGCAAGCTGTGGATACCTAGCAGTGCCATGTGTCCCGCCATCCAGGCGTTGTAGCCGGTTTCGCGCGCGCCGCCGGTCAGTTTGAATGCCCGCAGGCTCGTCTGGTGGCCGCCGTATTGCCCGGCATAGCCAACCAACCGGAATTCCACCGCGTTGGTGTACACGCCACCGGCGAGGTTGACCACAAACTCACGGTCGGTCGTGTCCGTGAGACGCCCGGTATCAAACTCCAGCGCGCCATTCACCAACAGCGCATACCGGCGCGGCGCATGATAATCAATCCGCCGAATCGTGAATCGCACTTCCGCCCCGCGCAAATCGAGGAACTGCGCGGGCGTCAATGTGAACTGCCAATGCTCGTTCTCCGCTTGCGCCAGTGCCAGCGTCGAGTCCGCCTCGTTGGCCGGCATGTTCTGTGACCACGTCAACGCATCGTTGCCGGCCTGTTGAATGATGCCGGTGCCGCGGCTCCAGCCGCTATAGGTCACGTTCGACTTGAGAACATACCGGGCTGTCCACGGCAGATTTTGCGCGGGATTTGTTCCTTCGAAGTTACATTCGAGAATCGTGCCCGGCCCGCCCACCGTCTTGAAATAGAACGTCCGCCAGGCCGGGTCGCCATCCGGATCCGTCAGGCGAACGAATAGAAAACTTTCGCCCGTTCCGTTCGGTGTGCCAGCGACCTGGCCATTCAGAAAACTGATCCCCGGCACGAGCACGCTGTCCACCAGCGTCAACGTGGTCGCATTGGAATGGGTGATCGTTTGCGCATACGGCTGCCCCCAAATCGCCACCGGCAACTTCGCGGGCGTGAGAAATGCCGGCACGCTTCCGAGCGGTTCGTCCACGTGCCGCAACCCGGCCACCTCGCCCGGCCAGTTGAGCAGGAATTGCCATTTCACAGAATTGGTGACTGGCTGGGCGAGATATTCGAGGTGGCCCCACTGACCATACCGGCCCCAGCGGGCGACATCCACAAACGCGCCGTGCGTGCGCAGTCCTTTTGCTTTGGCCAGGTTGAGATGCGTGCGATACACGTCGGCAAACTGCGGTTGCCGGTTCAGCAGTTCCATGAACGTGGTGATGCCGGCATCGCGGGCGTCGCCGCTGTCGAGGTAATCGGTGTAGATCGAGGGACCGCCTTCGTAGGAGACAATGGGCTTGAGCGCGCCGAACGCGTTGGTGATCGCGGCGCGCAGGGACACATCGAATCCGCCACCGAGGCCGGTCGCGTCGGGGCCTCCGCCGGTTTGGGTGGAGCCAGAAAGCTGCCGGCGTTTCCATTCGGTGAATGTTTCCGCGAGATGCTGGAGCACGGCCGGGCTGTTCCAGTAGGGATCGCTGGCCGGCACGGAGACGGGGCGGACGTTGCCGGCGTTGGTGTAGGTGGCGGTGGTGTAGAACCACGGGTCGGACCTGCCGGCTTGCGCGCGCGCTCGGGCATACGCCCAATCTTGGATGCCGTTGCCGAAATAGGTCGTGGGCGAAACGATGTCGGCGGTTTGCGGCGGGCTGAGCGTCGCGCCACACGCGGCGATTTCGTTGAGGAAACCGGCGGTGTAGTTGGAGGAACCGGTCCAAACAGCCGCGACCCGGACAACGCGCTGCGTGTCGCCGGCAAAGACATCGTGAAAGATTTTCCACACTTGGCAGAAGCGGCGGGCGTTGAATTGTTCCTTGGTGATCCCGGCCGCGGTGGCCTGTTCCTGCGCCCAGTTGCCCTGCGGGAACGAGTTGCCGCCCGACCAGATTTCGTTGGAGTACTCGACGAAAACGCGGCGCGCCGGATTCAACGGAGCAAATACCGGGTTGGTTTGCGGGGAACCGTACGGGTTCACGCCGTCGCTGCCGTAGCGGATGAGCTGGGCGAGTTTCGTCACGAACTCGTCGGTGGCCAGATGCGGGACGTTGATCCACATGTCGCGGCCGGTCGCGTTGCAGAGCGCGACCATGTGTTCAAACGCGCCGCCCGTGCCGCGATCACCGGCAAACCCCGTGGCCGGCACGCGACGATTGAGCACGCCCTGTTGAAATGCGTGCGCCGGCAACCGGCGATCCGACCAATCGCGTTGCGGGCTGGCGTTGGTGTCGTTCCAATCCATGAACCGCAAAAACGCCCACGGCCGGTCGTTGAGGCGCGCGAGGAATGTCGGATGAAACAGTTGGCCTTCGAGCGTGGCGTTGTCGGGATCGGAGGGATCCGGCAACCAGAGTTTGATGTCGGTGATGGGGTTGGCGGCGTTGATGTCTTCGATGGTGATAAATTCGAGCCGCGCGTTGCCGGTGAAGCGATAGACGCGGCGGCCATTGACCAGCCTGCCGGTGGCGGCGCCGCTGGATTCGCCGGCAAGGTAAGTGCCGCCGTTGGCACGAATGTCAGCGTCGCCTTGCCACGTGAGCACCACTCTGCCGCGCGCCAGCGTTGTGCGGTCGGGCCAACCGGCCGGGCGGGTGTCGTTGGCGTGAAGCGAATACACGATGCCGCGCAGACGCAGGCCGGGATTGAGATAGCGCGGAAAGCCATTGGTGTTGAATTGCGGGTTGTTCTCGAAATAGACGTTCGATCCCCATTGGTTGGTGGCGAACTCAATCCAACCGCTGCCGTTCCAAAGATTGTTGGCAAACGCGGGATGACTCCAATACGGATGCCCGCCCAAACCGAGGCCGATTTCCGTCAACGTGGCCGGGTCAAACCCGCGCGCGGTCGTCGTGACCAGCAATGCTACCAGCAAAACTCCTCTCGTCATCATGCGGTGAACTATACCACAGCCCCGATCGCCGTCTTGCCGGTGACCAGCGCTGCAACACCACCCAAAGCTCCTCACGCCCGATAGTCTTCGCCAGCGTGTCTCACATCTTCTCTTTCCGTTACGGCGAATACTTGTTACACGTTTGGCTGTGAAATCTCTATGGGAACAACGTTGGCATCCGCTCCGGCAAGAATGGGTCGTGTACACCGCCCACCGCGCCGGTCGCCCGTGGGTCGGCGACAAAGTCACCGCTCCACCCTCAGTCGTTCCGTCCTATGATCCCTCCTGCGCGCTCTGTCCCGGCAACAAACGCATCCACGGCACAACCCCGAAATACACCGGCGTCTATTGTTTCACCAACGACCTGCCACCGTTTTCCGATGAAGCGCCGTTCACACCGTCCACAGACGAGCTGTACCGTAACCGTCCCGCCCACGGCACCGCCGAAGTCCTCTGCTATCACCCTGACCATTCCAAGACGTTCGCCGACCTTTCGCCCATCGAAGCCGCCAATGTCGTGCGCGCTTGGACCGACCGCTACACCCAGCTTGCCGGGCGCCCGAACGTGAATCACGTGCTCATCTTCGAAAACAAGGGTTCGCTCGTCGGCACATCCAACCCGCATCCCCACTGCCAGATTTACGCCAGCAATCTCATCTACGGCATCACCGAACGCGAACACACCGCCTCTGTCGCTCATTTCAAGGATACCGGACAATCATTGCTCATGGAGATTGTTGTCCGCGAAGCCATCGGCCCGCGCGTTGTCTGCCAGAACAATCAATTCCTCGCCTGCGTCCCGTGGTTTGCCCGGTACGCTTACGAAGTCTTCATTCTCCCCAAACGTCTCGCCAACTCACTCGCCGATCTGACCGACGAAGAGCAGGTCGCCCTTGCGGCGCTCATGCGCGAGGTGTCCATCCGCTACGACAACCTCTGGAAAATGCCGTTCCCTTACGTCATGGCCATCCATCAAGCGCCCACCGACGGCAAAGACTACTCTCAATATCCGTTCCACATCGAATACCATCCGCCCCTGCGCAAACCCGACACAATGAAATACCTAGCTGGTCCCGAAATCGGCGGTGGTTCCATGACCAACGAATCCGACCCCGACACTCGCGCCGCCGAACTCCGCAACGTCGCCAAGACCCTCTATCGCGAAAATGTCTGACATCGCCACACTCTTGCCGGCCATTCGCCGCATCCACGAACGCATCCGCGACGCGGTCGTGACCGCTTGCGAACAATCCGCCTCGGCCGATCTGGCCGCCGTCGCGCACGAATCCGACGGCGACACCATCTACGCTGTGGACCGCATCAGCGAAGATTTGCTGATTGAGCTGTTCGAACGCGAGATTGCCGGCATGGTTCCCGTCGTATTGCTCGCCGAAGGATTACCAGGCGGCCAAATCATCCTGCCACGCGGCGCACAGGAATCATCGGCGCCGTGGCGGATCCTGGTTGACCCAATAGATGGCACACGCGGATTGATGTACCAGAAACGCAGCGCGTGGATACTCACCGGCGTCGCCCGCAATCAAGGCACCGGCACACGCCTCTCCGATATTGAACTGGCCGTCCAAACGGAAATCCCGCTGGTCAAACAACACCTCTGCGATGTCGCCTGGGCGCAGACCGGCAGAGGCGCGCGCGCCGAACGCTACAACCGCCTTACCGGGCAACGCGCCGCCCTGCCCTTGCGACCGTCCCATGCCGGCAGCATTGCACACGGGTTTGCGATGCTGGCGCGGTTTGTTCCCGGCGCCCGCGACGAACTCGCGGCCATTGACGAAGAAATCGTCCGCGCCGCGCTCGGTCCGATTCGCCCCGGCAAAGCGGCGTGCTTCGAAGACCAATACATCTGCACCGGCGGACAGTTCTTTGAACTCATGACCGGCCACGACCGGTTCGTGGCCGACATCCGACCGCTGATGGAACGGTCGCTCGCCGCCAAAGGCGAACGAATGGGGTTGTGTTGCCATCCGTACGATGTTTGCACCGAACTGATTGCGCGTGAACTCGGCGTCATCGTCACCAACGAACATGGTGAACGGCTCCAAGCGCCGCTGAAAATCGAGCCGGACATTTGCTGGATCGGTTACGCCAACGACCAAGTCCGCCGCCAAGTCGAACCACTGCTGCAGGCGGCGTTGAAGAAGCGGGGGTTGCTGTGAGGACGTGGCCGGATGCGATGGCGTTTGCGGAATCAGCGCCCCGGCACGAACTGCTTGCCGGCAACCCCGGAACCATCTTCATCGCCCGCGCGCCCGGCCGGCTCGATGTCATGGGCGGCATCGCCGATTATTCCGGCTCGCTGGTGCTGGAAATGCCGATTCGCGAAGCGGCTCTCTGCGCCGCGCAGTCGGATCACGCGCACCGGCTGCACATCGTCAGTCTTGGCGCCGACGAACAACATCGCACGTTGTCGTTTGAGATGGCGTTGCCGGAATTGTTGGCGATGACCTATGAGGAAGCGCGGACTTTTTTTGCGCGGGATCCGAAACAACACTGGGCAGCGTACATTGCCGGGACGTTGCTGGTGTTGAGGCGGGAACGCGGTGTGACGTTCACCGGCGGGGTTCGCCTACTGCTGGACTCGTCTGTGCCGGAAGGCAAAGGCGTCAGCTCATCTGCGGCGATCGAAGTGTCCGCGATGCAGGCTGTGGCCGGCATGGTGGGGGAGAACATTGCGCCGCGCGAGTTGGCGCTGCTTTGCCAGAAGGTCGAGAACTTGGTAGTCGGCGCGCCGTGCGGGGTGATGGATCAGATGACCGCCGCCTGCGGCGAAGCCGGCAAGCTGATGGCGTTGTTGTGTCAGCCGGCCGAGTTGCGCGGCATGGTGAGCATACCGGATGAACTGGCGGTTTGGGGAATTGACTCCGGCATTCGTCACGCGGTGTCGGGCGCCGACTACGGCAGTGTGCGAGTGGGGGCGTTCATGGGACGCAAGATCATTGCCAACGGCAGCGGGTATCTGGCGAACATCACGCCATCGGAGTTCGAGCCATCGCGGTTGCCGGAGACCATCCTCGGAGCGGAGTTTTTGGCCCGGTACGGCGAGACGGGCGACCCGGTGACGCGGATTGACCCGGCCCGGACGTATGCCGTGCGCGTGCCGACGATGCATCCGATTCATGAGCATTTCCGGGTGAGTTTGTTTGCCGAACTGTTGCCGGTGCGGGCCGGCAAGCTGCTGGGCGAGTTGATGTATCAATCGCACGCGAGCTATTCGGCGTGCGGACTGGGTTCGGCGGGAACGGACCGGTTGGTGGCGTTGGCGAGGGAGGAAGGGTTGTTGGGCGCGAAGATTACCGGCGGCGGCAGCGGCGGAACGGTGGCGGTGCTGGGTTGGCGTGAAGATGACGGGAAGTTGCAGCGGGTGGCGAGCCGGTATGCTGATGAAACCGGCAGGGCACCTTTTGTGTTTGAGGGATCATCGCCCGGTGCGGCTGAATTCGGGGTCGTGAGAATCACCAAGGATTGAGATGAAGATATTCGTGAATGTGAAACCGAGTTTGTTTGCCTTGATGTTTTCGGAGGAAACCACGCGGCAGTTGCGGCAATGCGGCGACGTGGAGATTTTCGGCGAGGAACGAAACCTGTCGGCGCAGGAGTTGGCGGCGAGGTTGCCGGGCGTGGATGTGTTGGTGACGAGTTGGGGTGCGCCGAGGTTCCGGGACGCTTTGCTGGAGGCGTCCGGTGGGTTGAAGTTGATCGCCCATGCGGCCGGTAGCGTGAAGGGGTTCCTGCCACCGGAGGTGTTTCGCAAGGGCGTGCGCGTGACTCATGCCGCTGGGGCCATTGCGGCGGCGGTGGCGGACTTGTCGTTGTTGCTGACGATGTTGATGCTGCGGGAGGCGCACGTGCATGATGCGAACGTGCGGCAAGGAAAGTGGCGCGATGAATCACGCGGTTTGGGCGAGGAGATTGGCGGGCAACGAATCGGAGTGGTCGGGGCCGGATACACGGGGCGGTGTTTCATCAAGTTGTTGAAGGCATTGGAGTGTGATGTGTGGGTGTACGACCCCTACTTGCCGGAATCGCGCGCCGTGGAGTTGGGGGTGAAGAAGGTGGAACTGGCGGATTTGATGCGGAGTTGCCGGGTGATTTCGATTCAAGCGCCGCCAACCGAGGAGACACGCGGGATGATCGGCGCGAGGGAATTGGCGTTGATGCAAGATGGCGGCATTTTGATCAACACGGCGCGGGCGGTGACGATTGATCAGGCGGCGTTGGCGGCGGAATTGAAGGCCGGTCGGCTTCGGGCGGCGCTGGATGTTTTCGAGCAGGAACCGTTGCCGCCGGACAGTCCGTGGTTGGAGATGCCGGGTGTGTTTCTGACACCGCATATCGCCGGCGCGAGCAAGCAGGCTCGCTTGCGACAGGGGCAATACATGGTGGAGGAGATTCGGCGGTTCCACAACGGCGAGCCGCTCCGGTATGAGGTCAAGGAGAAAATGCTGGCGACAATGGCGTGAGGGCACGATGAAATTCATGATGTTTTCCAAGCATTTGGGTCATTGGGCCGTGGTGGATGCCGCGCGTAAAATGAGGGAACTTGGATTTGACGGGATGGATCTGACGGTGCGCGGCGGAGGCCATGTTTTGCCAGAGAACGCGGACCGGCAACTCGGACAGGTTATTGAGACGGTTCGCGCAGAAGGACTGGAAGTGGGGTTATTGACGACCAGCGTATTGCGCGGAGACGAGCCGTATGCGGTGGATATTTTCGAGGCTGCGGCTCGCGCGGGGGTGAGAGAGGTAAAGTTGGGCTACTGGAAATATGAGGGGCTGGGAACCATTCAGGCGGCGGTTGAAAAGGCATCACGCGATCTGGACAGCGTGGAAATGCTGGCCGAACGGACGGGTGTGCGGGCGAACATTCACAATCACTCAGGGCAGTATATCTCCGGCAGCGTTCCGTTGGTGTGGCACTGGTTGAACAACCGCAACCCTGTCGCATTGGGCGCATATTTTGATCCTTGTCACGCAGTGATCGAAGGCGGTTACGGGGGCTGGCGGATGGGGATGGATTTGGTGGCGAAACGAATCAACGTCGTTTCAGAGAAGGACGCGGTGTGGGCAAGCAAGGTGGAGTTGGGTTCGGACAAACCGCGTTGGTTTCCCAAGATGGTGCCGCCGTCGCTGGGAATCACGCCCTGGCGCGAAGTGTTCGGCAATTTGAAGGCGGTCGGATTTGATGGCTGGATTTCGGTTCAATTTGAATATTGGGGAGTCGAACCGTGGAAAACGTGGACGGCGGACCAGCGAGATGAACAGGTTCGAGCCGATCTTGCATACCTGAGAGCGTTGGCGTAGTAGATTGCGGCTTCCACGCGCGCCCGTAGCTCAATTGGATAGAGCATTGGTCTTCGGAACCAAGGGTTGGGGGTTCAAATCCCTCCGGGC